>JANLTA010000666.1:0-12973 GCA_031362705.1 Gemmataceae bacterium
GTTGCAAAGAAATCCTACAGGTCGAATCTCTCGGCTTGCAACTTGAACAGTCATACCGTGTTGCTTTGATTGGTGTGGGTGGGTGGCCGGGGCTGAGGCTTTGCGAAGCCCATACGCATCAAGTTAACGTTAGCGGCCTCCGGTTCCCCTCTCCCCTTGGGGGAGAGGGGTTAGGGGTGAGGGGTTTGTACCTCCGCGCTGCAAGCGTCAACCCCTCACCCCCTTCCCCTCTCCCCCAAGGGGAGAGGGGGGGAAATCAACTCATTACACACTTAACTTGATGCGTATGGGCTGAGGCTTTGCGAAGCCCCGGTGAACCCGCCGAGACGCTGGTGCTTTTCCGGGGCATCGAAGACTCTGCCCCGGCCACCCACCCACACCAATCAAAGCAACACGGTATGACTGTTCAAGTTGCAAGCCGAGAGATTCGACCTGTAGGATTTCTTTGCAACTGTGCTTGACGACACATGCATTGTAGTATACACTTGTTTATGTCGGCTTCCGGGGCCGATGTTTGACGCAAGTGGCGGGATCGGATCCAGCCCGTCGCGGGCGTCATTCGCAGAGTTGCTCCGTGGATCGAGTTGATTCCACAGTGGAAGACCAAGGCCGGAACCGGTCTTTCACCTATGAAGTCAACGAAATCCAGGGATGAGTTCGTGCTGTTGAAAGGCGATGCCGCGGGACAAAACAATCCGGCGTTACCGTCGCGTAAACAACCTCACCACCCACCCCCTCGCCATCAGCGACAAATGAGCCGACTCAACTGAGTTCGGCTCAAAATAACAAAGCGCCACACGCGCCCACCTCGAGTGTGGCAACAAGGTTGGCCGCTGCGGTCGTAGCGAGCGTGACCAATACCCCAAGTGCCAGCGGCATCCCCTTTCCAGCGCGTGGGAGTGCGCGCGGGCGGCTATGGGAGCGAGGGAGTTGTTGGATGTTGAGGATTGGGTGTTAGCTGTTGGGTCTTCGGTACTAGGATCGGGTATCGGCCCGTGCCGTCATATCATCTTCCGTGGAGGAATTGCCATGCACACGCGTATCATTCTGGCCGCAATTGTTGTCGTCGCCTTTGCATCCATCGCCGGTGCCGACGTGAATGCTGATCTCTGGGCGGCCGCCAAGAAGGGCGACGCGGCTGCCGTCAAAGAGTTGATCGCGAAAGGCGCGGACGTGAATGCCAAGACACCCTATGGCGTCACCGCGCTGTTACATGCGACCGGGCAGGGGCACGTTGAAGTTGTCAAGATTCTCGTGCAACACAAGGCCGACCCGAACATCAAGGACACGTTTTACGGTCAGTCACCGCTGACGGCAGCCACGGGCAAAAATAAGAACGAGATCATTACTGCCTTGATCGAGGCGGGTGCCAATGATGCGAAAGACGTGCTGCGAACCGCCGCGTCAGCCGGCACGATTGAACTGGTCCGCATCGTTCTCGATAAGGCGAAACTTGAGCCTGATGACCTGACAGCCGCGCTCGCGGCAACTCCCGTCAAGAACACTGAAATCGCGGAGTTGTTGACCAAGGCCGGCGCAAAGGTGACGAAGAAGGACGAACCGGCTCCGGCAGTGCCAGTGGATAAGGCGATCCTCGCCACCTATGTAGGGTCGTATCAGGAAAAAGAAAACCTGATCGATCTCACCGTGACGCTTAAGGAAGATGTACTGAGCGCGAAGTTTGAAGGCGGTACCGCATTCGCGCTGGCCGCGATTGATTCGACTTCCTTCCGCCGCGCGACTGGCAATCCGTTGCAACTGAAGTTTCAAAAGGAGGCCGACAATGTGACCGGGCTACTCCTGAAAACGTCGGCGACTGAGATGACCTTCAAGCGAATGGAGTCGAAAGACACGGCCACGCCGAAGCTCCCGGTCGTCGTCGAACCGACGCAGAAGGTCACACAGCCTAAGAACTGGTCGCAGTTTCGTGGCGTGAACGCCTCCGGTGTCGCCGACGGACAGTATCCGCCGACAAGCTGGGATGTCGAGAAGAATCAACATGTCCGCTGGAAGACGCCGATCCCCGGGCTGGGGCATTCGTGTCCAACAGTGTGGGGCGATCACGTCTTCATCACCTCGGCCGTAAGCGATGGCGACACCGATGGTCTGAAGCCGGGACAGTATGGCTCAGTGGATTCGGTCAAAGACCAATCACCTCATGCTTGGCACGTGTATTCGGTCAACAAAACATCGGGCAAGACTGAATGGGACGTCGTCGCCCGCACCGGTGTGCCTACGGTAAAGCGACACTTGAAGGGCACGCACGCCAACCCGACTGTGGCCACCGATGGTAAACACGTCATCGCCTGCTTCGGCTCCGAAGGTTTGTATTGCTACGACACCGAGGGCAAGCTCCTCTGGCAGCGCGATCTCGGCAAGCTGGATTCCGGTTGGTTCTTCGATGCCGACTATCAATGGGGCTTCGGCAGCTCGCCGATCATCTTCAATGACTTGGCCATCATCCAATGCGATGTCGGTAAAGGCTCATTCATTGCGGCATACCGCGTTACCGATGGTCAGGATGTGTGGCGCACCGAACGCGATGAAATCCCATCGTGGGGCACGCCGACCGTCGTGGAGAGCAATGGCCTGGTGGAACTTGTCACCAATGCCACCAAGTTTGCCCGCGGCTATAACCCGCGCACCGGGGAAGAACTCTGGCGGCTCGGCAACCATTCCGAGATCACGGTGCCGACGCCGATCTTCGCGCACGGCTTGATCTACATCACGAGCGGCTATCGCCCCATTCAACCGATCTACGCCATCCGCCCCGGCGCGACGGGCGACATCACGCTCAAAGACAAAGCGACATCCAACGACTATGTCGCATGGAGCCAATCGAAGAAAGGCCCTTACATGCCAACGCCAATTGTCTATGGAGACTATTTCTATACCTGCGGCAACGACGGTGTAGTCACCTGCTACGATGCGAAAACCGGCAAACAACAATACCGCGAACGCATCGGCGGCAAAGGCGGCTACACAGCCAGCCCCGTCGCCGCCGACGGCCGCCTCTACTTTACCAGCGAAGAAGGCGGCACCCGCGTCGTCAAAGCCGGCGCGACGTATGAGTTGCTATCCATCAACCCCCTCGACGACATCTGCATGGCCACGCCGGCGATTGCCGATGCCATGTTCATCGTGCGAACGGAGAAGTACTTGATGGGGTTGGGGCGGTGACAGCGTCATACTCCCGCCGGGATAAACCCGGCGGCTCGCTTGAATTCGGCGCGGTGGTCAACGCGATGCTGTTACGCGATTCAAGGTCCGCGGGAAACTCGGTGTTGAACAGGTTCGCAAGTTCCTGCCGTGGTGTTGTCAGCGTGAAGCGGTAACACATCGCCCCACCTATTTGGCCAAGGCTGCTTGCGCGGCCGCCAATCTTGCCACCGGCACGCGGAACGGCGAGCAACTCACGTAGTCCAAGCCGATGGCATGGCAGAAGACGACGCTGGCGGGGTCGCCGCCGTGTTCGCCGCAGATGCCGATCTTGAGTTTGTTGCGTGACGCGCGGCCACGTTCAACGCCCATCTTCATCAACTCGCCCACACCCTCCTGATCAATGGTCGCAAACGGGTCGGCGGCAATGACGTCGGCTTTCTTTGGGTCCGTGTACACAGAGATAAACGGCCCATAGTCATCACGGCTGATGCCCAGCGCGGTCTGCGTGAGGTCGTTGGTGCCGAAGCTGAAGAACTCGGCGGTCTTGGCGATCTCGCCGGCCGCCACGCAGGCACGTGGCAACTCGATCATGGTGCCGACCAGGTACTCGACCGTGATCTTTTGCTCGGCAAACACCTTGTTGGCCATATCGCGGACAATCTTCTCCTGATTGTCGAACTCCTTCTTGAAGCCCACGAGCGGGATCATGACTTCGGGCATCACTGCGATGCCGGCCTTCTTCACTTCGCAGGCCGCTTCAAAAATAGCGCGGGCCTGCATGGCCGTGATCTCGGGATACACGATGCCCAGCCGGCAGCCGCGATGGCCAAGCATCGGATTGGCTTCATGTAGCTCGGACACCCGACGAGCGATGTCGCCAATCGGCTTCTTGATGATCTGCGACAACTCTTCCTGTCCGGCATGACCGTGCGGTAAAAACTCATGTAGCGGCGGATCCAGCAAACGGATAGTCACGGGCCGGCCGGCCATCGCTTTGAATAGGCCGGCGAAGTCGGCTCGCTGGAACGGAAGCATCTTGGCCAAAGCCAACTCGCGCGACGGCGTGTCTTCCGCCATGATCATCTCGCGCATCTCGACGACATGATCGAAAAACATGTGCTCTGTGCGACATAGGCCGATGCCTTCCGCGCCAAATGCAATGGCCTCGGCAGCCTGGTCCGGCATGTCGGCATTGGTGCGCACGCCGAGCTTGCGGTGCTTCTCGGCCCAATCCATCACCTTCTGATATCGTTGATACGTCGGCGATTGTTCCGGCTTCATTTCCTTCTTGATCAGCACCGATACGACTTCGCTGGGCATCGTGGCGATGGCACCGGCAAATACTTCGCCGGTGAAACCGTCGAGCGAAATGCTGTCGCCTTCCTTGAGCTTCTGTCCCTTGATGACGACCGTGCTCACATGTTCGTCGATTTCCAGTTCGCTCGCGCCGACGATGCAAACCTTGCCCATTTGTCGGCTGACAAGTGCGGCATGAGACGACACGCCGCCAACTGCCGTGAGAATGCCGAGGGCGGCCTTCATGCCGCGCAAGTCTTCCGGTGTGGTTTCTTTGCGAACGAGAATTAGCGCGGCGCTCGGGTTGTTTTGCTTAAGTTGTTCTGCCCGCTGCGGCGTCAGTACGATCTGGCCGGTAGCCGCGCCGGGGCCGGCGGGGATGCCTTTGGTGAGTTGTTTGCCCGCCTTGGCCGCGGCTTTCTTGGCGTCGTTGTCAAACAATGGTTGCAGCAATTGCGCAAGGTCGCCGGCCGGGATGTACTTGGGCGAGATCGCCTCGTCCGGCGTGATTAGCCCTTCCTCGACAAGATCGACGGCGACACGCACGGCGGCGAAACCGGTGCGCTTGGCATTGCGCGTCTGCAACATGTAGAGTTTGTTGCGCTGAATGGTGAACTCGATGTCCTGCATGTTGCGGTAGTGCTTCTCAAGCTTCTTGCCGACATCGACGAGCTCCTTGAACGCTTGCGGCATGTCCTTGCCAAGTGTTTCTTCAATGCGTTTGGTGGGCCGGGAGCCGTTGACGACGTCTTCGCCCTGAGCATTGATGAGATAGTCGCCGCACATGCCCGGCGTGCCAAGCGAGCCATCGCGGGTGAGGGCCACGCCGGTGGCGCAGTCGTCGCCCAGATTGCCGAACACCATCGCCATCACGTTGCACGCGGTGCCCCACTCATCAGGGATGCCGTACTGCCGGCGATACACCGTGGCCCGATCGTTCATCCACGAGCCGAATACCGCGCCGATGGCATTCCACACCTGATCCAGCGGATTCTGGGGAAACTCCTGCCCGGTAAACTTGCGGATCGCCGTCTTGTATTCAGCGATCACATGCTTCAGCGATTCGACCGAAAGCTCATTATCAACCGTGACCTTCTGTTTCTTCTTGGCACCGCTGAGGATGTGTTCAAACGGTTGATCGGCATGGCCCTTGAGGCCCATCACCACTTCGCCGTACATCAGCAACAGCCGGCGATACGAATCCAACGCGAAGCGTTCGTTGCCCGTTTGTTTGGTCAGCGCGTGTACTGTGGTGTCGTTCAGCCCGAGATTCAGCACGGTATCCATCATGCCCGGCATCGAATCCCGGCCGCCGGACCGGCACGACAACAACAGCGGATTGGTCGAGTCGCCGAACTTGGTCCCGGTCGATTGCTCGACGCGCCGAAGTGCATCGGCCACTTGATCGCGTAACTCGGCCGGGTACTTGCGGCCATTGGCGTAATACCACGAACAGACATCAGTCGAAAGCGTGAAGCCCGGCGGCACCGGCAGGCCGATCTTCGTCATCTCGGCCAAGTTGGCACCCTTTCCGCCGAGGAGGTTCCGCATCCCGGCGTCGCCATCCGCCTGCCCATCGCCAAAATAATAAACGAATTTGCTGCTCATGCCCGATTCCAATTAGCTGAAGGAGGTTCGCCAAGATCCTAGGCGAGAGTATTGTGCCGGTCTCCACCGACCGTCCCGCAAGGGAGTAAGATACGGACAGGATTGGGTAAAGGCCAAGAAGCAAGACTCCTGCCAATCGACCGAGTGTTGTGGCTTTAGCCCGTCGCTATCATGAATCTGTTGGTTCTTGTTCGGTGGCATTCGGAGGTACAGCATCCATGCGCGTCTTCCGACTTCTATTGCGATTGACCTTTTCCGCCTTGTTATTGGCCTCGCTATGGTTCTATTGGTGGTTTTGGCCTGAACAGCCCGTTCATCGGTTGCGAATTGATGGCAATTGTTTTCCTCGTTTTCTGATCGCCGACGGACAATGCGTATGGATGGATGAGAGTATTCAACTAGCCCCTGGAAAATGGGGATCGGGGGCGGCCGGTACTCGATGGCGTTCGATTCGCCTGGCCGATGGACGCGAACTTCTGTCCGTCGAAGCAGTCGGTTGGCCAATGGTCCTCAATCGAGGACGCTGCGTAGTCTTGCATCGCCCCGACCGCCGAAATGAAGTGTTCAGCACAGTGAGTGGTGAGCTTATCTGCACCATCCCTGACGTGCCTGACCATAAGAATCGCTCCATGGTCGGCTACTCGCGATCCAAATACATCGGCGTTGGCGACTATGAGCAGCCAACTGGGCACGAGCTTTGGGATATTGAACGAGGGGTCAAACTCCGCGACATTCAGCGCGTCACGACCGAAGATTTCAGCGCGTCGGGAGAATTCATGGTTCAGCGCGGCGACCACGAATGGACCTTGGTCGAAACGGAGTCCGGAAAGGTCGTTCATCGTTCTAATGCCGAACTGTTGATACACAACCCTCGAACTGCCTTGCGCCCTGACGGCAAGGCCCTGGCGATTCACACGCCTGAAGACGATCATGTGACCGTCGTTTCGCTACCCGATTTGAAGACGTTCAACCGCTTCAAGATTAATGATGTAAGAATGCGCACTCAGAAGTTTCATTTCAGCCGCAGTGGCGGCATACTTCAAGGGCGCTCGATGCCTCAATCCGGGTTGTGGAACCTGAACGCCCCTGGGTCTGAGTACATTGCGGCGGCCGATGAAGGCGAGCATACGGCCGCGTACGTCACGCCGGGCGACCGTTCGTACGTCGTCGTCAAAAGCGGCCTCAGCAGCACCTGGAACTTGTATCACGTCGGAAAAGCCGATGCCATCGCCTCCGGCGGCTTTGGGAACAGCCTGACGCCAATATTTTCCAATGACGGGCAGTGGCTTGCCATGTGCCAAATGATTCCAGATCAAGCGACCAGCACCACACCCTTCCTCCTCGCGTGGCTGCGCAGTTATTTTAGAATCGAAGTTTCCCGTCTTGAAACACTTGTTTTCACGGCGGCGACGGGCCGGATCGAACGTCGCATCCCCGGCAGTCGCCCTGTTGGCTTCACACCGGACAACCAATCGTTATGGACTTGTAACACCGATCAAGATTTCGCAACCGGGCGGATGATGACAACCTTGCTGCAATGGTCGGCGCAATCGCCGTTGCCGCCCTGGTGGCTCTGGCTTCTGACAGTGGCAATAGCCGGCTCGATGTACTGGCCAATCAGGGCAAGGCGAAAAGCAATTCGAGTGGAGACTCCAATACATCAAAACAAGTAGGCGTGATTCACCTACCGAACGCCCCACCAATGCAGTAAAATGCCCAATGCCCCTCATTGAGACATGACATATGTCCGTTCGCCGGTCGCCGAAGTCACAGATTGTTGCTTTTAAGGTCGAGGAAGACCTAGCGGAGTTTCTTAACAAGTTGCCGAACAAGTCGGCGTTTATTCGCAAGGCGATTGTGGCTCAACTGGGCATGGCCTGTCCGCTCTGTTCCGGAGCTGGCGTGGTGCCGCGTGGTATCCACGATCATTACGCACCGATTCTGGGGAAAAACAACACCCGCAAGTGCGATGGCTGCGGCGATAAAATCGAGTTGCCGCGCGATGTGCTTCATCTGCGCGACGAGGAACGGACCCGGCTCGAGCAGTTCTTCAACGGCGGCCCGCTGTACTGCGACGGCTGCTACACGCAGCAACCGCCGTGCGACGATTGTGGCATGCACGTCGCCCCTGAACGCTTTGCCGAGCATCACAAAAAGGTGCATGTGTCGTAGAACGGGTTCCGGATCAGGCTTGTCATATTTGCAAAGCCGGTTATTGCGGTTTCATGTTTACTCTGTGTGCAATGGTGTGCTGTCTGTCGACGCCGCCCGAGAGCGTGCGGTATCCGCGCGGGCAGGAACTGGTTTTTCGTGGTCAATGTGTCGATGTGGTCACCGGCGACAGTGCTGGACCACGGCACACGTTCGAGCTAGCGACACGACTGTTTGCCCTGGAGGCGGATGGCGAAATAGCGGTAGCCACCAGCGTAACCGACGCCACCAACAACTCAGCCACGCGGTTTGCTGTCGTCCCGTCGGGCCAAAGTCAGCAACACGGCGTGCCGCTCAATGGCCCGGCCACGCTTGATCCCGTCGCACTTCTCGACTTGCCAGCACAGAAACTCGAAGTGGGCGCGACTTGGTCGGTCAGCGATGGCTCGCGCCCGCCACGCCGTTGGAAGATTGTCGCTGCTGAGCCACCACCGCAGGGTGGCGTGCAGTGCTGGAAGCTGCGTGGCGAGCAACAATCGCACAATTGGGAAATGCGAGACGAAAACAAAGCCTGGCGGCGTGATGATGTGGCCTGGGTCGATGCTCGAACACTCGTTGTGCAGCGGTTGGAGCGCGTGGTGGTCGTGCGCGATCCCGCTCTCACGGGCGGAGTGCGCCGCATTGTCACATGTCATCAATTGGAAAGCAATGTCGTGTATCCGGGGCGACTGGAAGCGGATGTCCGGACTGAGATTGTCGCGGCGCGGCAAGCGTTTGACTGTTTAGCCGGGCAGCCGGAAACGCGATTGCTCGATAATCACGCCCGACGTTTGGCCACGCACATGCGGTCGCAGCCACAGACGGAATGGCGACATGTGGTCGTCGCTGCCGAGAAGCAAATCGAAGCCGCGCGGCGCGGCGAAATCGTTGCCGTGTCGGCCATTGAGGAACCCAAAGCGGCGTTAGTAATTGGCCGGCCGGCTCCGGATTTTGTCGCGCATGTTGCAACATCGAAACCTTTTCGCCTGTCGGACTATCGAGGCCGGCCTGTTGTGATTGGCGTTTATCGAGAATGCTCCGACATCGGCAAACAAACGGACCAAGCATTGAAGGCGTTAGATACTCGCATTAACACCGCGGTTATCGTTGCTGTGAAAACCTCTTATTCCCCTCCCTGCGAGGGAGGGGAACCAGAAAAAAGTCGCTCGCTTATCTGCTTCGATCAAAACGAAGTCGGCGATATGTTTGCCGGCCCCACCCCGCGGTTCATCCTTATTGACGAGCGCGGCATCGTGCGTCACATCATTGAAGGTTACGGCTCGGAGGTGCCGAGCTTGCTTCGGCGCTTCGTCGAGTCGGCCGGTCCGGTGAAGGCGGCGGGCCCTGCCGAGTTTGACGGGCGAAAATAGAGAAGCAGTTCGGTACGAACTGCGTTGTGCCGGTTGTAAAATGTGCAATCGGGCTGGTGACACTCACTGACCTTCGTATACGATGCGGTAGGCTTTCATCACGGAGATCACCGTGATGGACTTCACGCTACAAGCACCGACCCGGCGATGTGCCGGCAGTGGCCGCGAATTGAAGACGGGCGACCGGTTTTACGGAGTACTCGTCGCCGACGGTCCAAAATTTGCTCGACAGGACTACGCGCTCGAAGCGTGGCCAGGTCCGCCGGAACATGCAATCGCTTATTGGGCTGGCCGAGTGCCCACCGATGATGTTCCACGGCGACCGACGTTCGATGACGAGATGCTGATGCAGTGCTATCAGCAACTCGACGGCACGGAAGAACCGGCCCAGGTAAACTTCCGCTATGTGTTGGCCCTGCTCCTCATGCGGCGTAAGCGCTTGCGATTGGATGAGGAGAAGGCGGATGCGATTGGGCCGATCATGGTCTTCAGCGACGCCAAAACTGGTGACCGCAGCGAAGTCCGCGACCCGCGAATGAGCAACACTGCCATGCACGCGGCCCAGGACGAGATCTTCCGTCTGATGGGCTGGGATTGAGGCAATCATGAAACCAATGCGATGGATTGCACTGGGAGCGATGGGCTTAGCCGGGTGCGCTGGCATCACCGGCGTACGCGATCGCGCCCCGGTCGGGCCTGCCACCGCGATTAATCCCACACCGCAGAATCTCGTCAGCTATGTAAATAGCAATGCAGCCCGTGTCGAGGCCATTGAAGCAGCCGACTTATCGATGGAAGTGAAAGCCGGCGGACAAGGCGGCGGCCTCAGCGGTACGTTGCATTGCGAGAAACCCAAGAGTTTCCGCCTTCGCGCTAAGGCTGTCGGTAAACCGGTCGCCGACTTCGGCTCAAACGATCAGGAGTTCTGGTACTGGATTAGCCAGGACAATCCGCCGTACCTTTACCACTGCAACTATGGCGATCTCGCCCAGGGCAACGTGTCGCTGCCGTTCCCGTTCCAACCCGATTGGGTGCTGGAATGTCTGGGAATGGCAACGTTGAACTCGCCGCCCGAGAACTTTCGCGTCGAACGCAAAGGCGCTTTCTTCGAGTTGAGCGAACGCTCCGTCTCGGCATCGGGCCGGCCGGTTACGAAGGTGACAGTGTTCTATGGCACCAACGCCGGCACCAGTGGCGAAAGCCCGCAGATCAAGGAGCATCGCCTATTGGATGAAAGCGGGCAGGTCATCGCGACCGCCGACGTAAAGTCTGTAAAGAGGGAAGCTGGCGCGACCGTACCACAACATATCGTGCTGAAGTGGCCACAACAGAAAATCGAGATGGAGTTGATTCTCAAGGGAATGAAAATCTACAACGCGCCGGCTCTCACTCAACGCGCGCCAGACCTGTTCCGCCGGCCGGCATTGCGCGACGTGCAGAACTTCGACCTGGCCCGCCGCACGCCGGACGGCCAAGGCACCGGCCTACAACGCACGGGAAATCTACAGCGGTAACAGTTCGGTATTAATTAAGCATCTTGCGCCAGTGCTTCGGCATTCGTCGGCAAGCCGCGCTCGGCTCTGACGCGGTCCACTTCCACCAGCACCTTTTCGATGATCGCGCCGTTCTCGGCGACGTACAGATATTCCATGCGGAAAACGACCAGGTTGACAACTAACGTTGCAATGCCGAGCAAAAAGTGGATGATCCAGTTCCAACCTTGCAGCTGCACGCCCGCGCCGGCCGCTGAGGTGGCGATGGTCAACAACATCGCGGTCAGCGCGATGGGAAAGGCGAGGCGCTTCAGGTCACGGGTGCGGCGATACAACGGCTCATCGGGCAGCGAATAAGTAATCGTCACTTCGCGCACCCAGCGACCGGTGCCGAGGAAGTAAGTGAAGATCAGACAGTGGACGAGAAGCGTGCCGATGCCGGTGAAGACGCCGAAGAGAAAATGTAAAAGATACACACTGGTGGATTCATCACGGACGCCGCCGCCGAATTTGGACCAGCAACCAAGCGCGAACGTGACGATGAGAGCCAGCGCGTCGGTGAGTGCGAGAGTGGTGAAGATGCGGGTCATGGGAAGGACACGGTGTGTGACTATCAGGCGGAGGCGCGACTACAGAGAAATCTTTCGGTCACGCGAGGATTTTCGGCGCACGGCGTTGCCTCGTGGGTATAATTGCGGGCGAGTAGCCGGCGGCTGACTCGACTGCTTGTCGCCGGTGACTCCGGCGTGGCCACCCTGGTCGGGCCGGCCCTCGCCGGCTCGTCCTTCACTGAAGCGCCGGACGGGCATGACCATCATCGCGGACATCGCCGCCGGTCACACGCAACTGCTCCTCTGGGGCGGCGTGCTGGTGGCGGCTCTGCTGATCGGTGCCGCCGTCCTCGCCAAGGTGAACAAGTGGCGCGCGGGCATGACTCGTGACGAGGACTCCGGAAGCGTCCTCTCGGCCTTTCAGCTATCCTACGAGGAAGGCGAGATCAGCGAAGAAGAGTACAAACGCATCCGCGCCCGACTGATCGGTGCCAAACCCGCGGCACCGAAAGAAGATAAGAAGCCCGACGCACCCCCATCGTGAATCTGTCGCATCATCAGGAGACGGCATGGCCAGCAGTAAAGACAGCGAAGGCGGCACAACGCGGCGAACGGCCGGCACCACCGGCCGCAACCGCAACGCCTTCTGTTCCTTCTGTCGCAAGAGTTATCGCGATGTCGGGCCGCTCGTGGAAGGCCCCAGCGACGTATACATCTGCGGCGAGTGCATCGACCTTTGCCAGAGCATCATCGATCAGGAAAAACGCCGCCGCGGCTCATCCCGCTCAACGGTGACGAACATCCCCACACCCCGCACGCTGAAAGAAAAACTCGATCAATACGTCATCGGCCAGCACCGCGCCAAGAAGGTGCTGTCCGTCGCAGTGCATAACCATTACAAGCGCCTTGCCATCGGCGAAAATGGTCGCGGCGATGTTGATGTCGATAAGTCGAACATTCTGCTCATCGGCCCGACAGGCTCGGGCAAAACCCTTTTGGCCCGGACACTCGCCAAGATTCTTGATGTACCTTTCGCCATTGGTGACGCCAACACGCTGACCGAAGCCGGCTACGTCGGCGAAGACGTGGAAAACCTGTTGTTGAAGTTACTGCACTCTGCCGACTTTGAGATTGAAGCTGCCCAGCGCGGCATCATCTATATCGACGAAGTGGACAAGATCGCCAAGACCACGCACAACGTCAGCATCACCCGCGATGTGTCCGGCGAAGGCGTGCAACAGGCCTTGCTGAAAATGTTGGAAGGCACCGTGTCGAACGTTCCGCCGCAAGGTGGCCGCAAACA
>JANLTA010000734.1:0-3003 GCA_031362705.1 Gemmataceae bacterium
AACCCGCAAACCTCGAACCCGGTGCGGCCGATTCCGGCGACTGTTCGCCCGGACCGTATTGCTTCCCGCGACACGAACATCAACGGCACCGTGGTCCGTGATTCACGCGTGCAGCCCGGCGTGCGGTTGCGGTTCGTCAGCGCTTCGGGTCAGGAGTACATTCCTGCTCAAGCTGATGCTGCCGGCAAGTTTCAGGTGAACTTGGCATCCGGTAGCTGGAAGGTATACACCGAAGACGCCACGGGCCGACCGAACTTTCACAGCGATATTAATGTGAATGGCAGCGACAGCCGCAATGTGGTGTTGGTGTCACGCTAAAAAGTTATGTCACTCGCTGAAAGCCCACCGGTTGCAACCGGTGGGCTATTTCGTTATCGCGTCTGCTCCAGTGCTTTGCGTGCATCGCCGGCGGCGATGCTGGTCGGGTACGTCTTGATGAGCGACTCCAGTGCTTTCCGTGCTTCGTCTTTCTTCGTCTCACGAATCAATGCCTTGGCTCGATCCAACTGGCGGAACGCTTCGCGCTCGGCTTCGGCACCGACGAGTGTGCCAGCCTGTGCGATCGTGCCGGCCGCCGGTTGTGATGCCGCGAAGCGTGGTGTTTCAATCGCTTTGATGCGGCCCGCAAACTGCTCCGGTCGCTTCCACACCGATTCCATCAGCGCGAAGCCGGCCGGGTCGTGATACTTGAGATCGGAATATGTGTACGGGTAAGAGAAACACGAATCGAGATAGGCACAGCTGATCTCGGCGAAATACTCGTTGGCATTGGTGCGGGCGTATGGCCTGCCAATGCGCCCGGTGTGTCGCTGGCCGACTCGTAGAGCCTGCGATCTATCGCGGCCTGGAACGTTGTGTTCACCTCGGGGGCATCAAATCCCAGCAGTCGATGATGCACGGCATGGGCCATTTCGTGCAGGGTCACCACCTGTTGAAACTTCGAGCCGGGTGGTCGCAACTCGCCAATTTTTTTGAGTGACATGATCTCAATCGAGTTGGTCATCAACGGCTCGCGGCCGGAGCGTGCCAGAACGTTGGCCGGATAGCCGTAGTAGAAAGCGACGGCATTCGGGGCACCCGGATCGTACGCGTTCCATCGCACCCATACTGGGATTTGTCGCAACATCTCCGACAATCGCGCACCGGCTACGCGCTTCAGGTCATCAAACTCAAGGTCCAACACGTCCAGCGGCTTGCGCATCCAGCGGTCGGGCGGCTGAGCCAGCACCTCGTCGTGCACCAGGACCGTGAAGCCTCGAATCGTCCGGAGTTGCCAGCCGGCGGGCGGTTTGGCGTCGGCAGCGGTGACGCGGGAAGCGATCAAACACACCAATATGCAAGCGGAAATGCGCATAGCCCGGCCCTCAACGGTTGCCGCAAGCCTAGCTTATTTTTGCCGAGGATTTGACCGCTTGTCCTGTCAGAACGGACTCGGTCTCATTGTGGCAAAGCACCAGGGCGTCCCGTGCTGTGGCTGCCGCGAGGAACGGCTCGGCCACGCCGGCCTTCACGGATGCGGCCACTCGTTCCAGTTCATACGTGAATGCCGCGACGGGGTCCGCTTCCATCGGCGGTGTCTCGCAACTGGCCGACCCGATCACGGTTAATGGTTGCCCCGGTCCGAAGCTCAGAGTGGCCTTCTCGAAATACAACTCGAAACCGTGGGCGAACGGTCGGGCGGTGGCGACCAAGGCGCCGGAAGAACAGCTCAACGCCGGTCCATCGGCATAGCGATAAAGTGTCGTGACATGATGCACGACGTCATCGACCGCTCGACCAACGGCCACGACTTCATCCGGTTGGCCGGCCAATGTGCGGATGAAGTGCGTGTCGTGAATGTGCAGATCCACGGCCGGTCCGCCGTTGGTTTTCATGTCGGCTATGGCGACTGACCAGTCCGGTTGTGCAATCACGCGCAGGAAATGTCCCGCGAGTAACTTGCCGTAGCGCTGTGATACGTTCGCTTCCAACGCGAAGCGAAACTCCGGGAAGCAGGGCAACACATGAGCGACCATGAGTAACCGGCCGTGTTGTTTCGCGGTTGCCACAATGCGATCCGCGGCCGCCACTTCGAGTGCGATCGGCTTTTCGACCAGGACGTGCTTGCCAGCCTTCAATGCGGCGATGGCCAGGAACTCATGCTGCGGCGTCGGAACCGTGAGATCGATAAGGTCCACGTCTGGATCGGCCAGCAACTGCTCGAACGTTTCATGGCAATGAACGCCTGAAAGATCCATTACCGCACCTGGCGGCCCAAAGTTGCCACGAATGCCGCGCCAGTCGCCGCTGCGTTTCGTGGCATCACGGCTCTGAAT
Source organism: Gemmataceae bacterium (assembly GCA_031362705.1). Taxonomy (GTDB): domain Bacteria; phylum Planctomycetota; class Planctomycetia; order Gemmatales; family Gemmataceae; genus JAIBBI01. Next base: position 2,316 of record JANLTA010000734.1, read on the forward strand.
GGCCAAGACCTTCAGTCCCGCCGCCCGCTGAGCGGCGAGGTAGTGGATCATGCCCATAAAGCCGATGCCGGCGATGCCGATGCGAAGCATAAACGTTCTCCTAAACCGGGGCGTGTTATACGCCTCCACACGCTGAATGCGAATCTCGTCGAGATTCCACTTACCTGTTCCCTGATTGCCGATCCGGGCGGCGATACAGCCGCGACAATCACGATCACATTCAACCAGCGGATATACACTCTCGCGACGATCCATGCTGGCGATGCCGGCTATGTGCGCGCAAGCGCACACAGGAAAAGCAATGCGGACGGGAACACACAGGTTGATTTTGATCAACCCATGACCGAGCCCCCCGAGGGGAGGCCTAGGCATCAGGCTGTGTTGATCATCTGCCTCCCAGTTAAGGAGAGGCTAGGGAGGTAGTTCTTGAAACCCTCCCCTGCTCCTCCCTGCGAGGGAGAAGCAAGACTGATGCACAACCCGATGAGAACTCAACACCAAATGCCCGGTTCGCGAGCAAGTGGCGATAACATCGAGCCAGCGTTACAACGTTGGCCCGACTACACCGAGCTAGCGCCGAAGCGTCAGCCCGATTTGTCGCATGGCGAGAGCAGCGTCCAGTGAGTTCATCGTTCCGCGACATTTTCGCCGGATCGACACATCCCGTCGCATCGCCTTTCAACCCGTT
>JANLTA010000696.1:0-2168 GCA_031362705.1 Gemmataceae bacterium
TCCGGGCGGCCGTGCAGCCGCGACAATCACATCCACATTCAACCAGCCGATATACGACTCTCGCGATGATCCATGCTGGCGATGCCGGCTATGTGCGCGCAGGCGCACACAGGAAAGGCAATGCGGACGGGAACAACACAAGTTGATGTGATCAACTCGCGGCCATCCCCCCGGGCGGGTGACGAGCACAATCCTCCTTTGCGGGGATCGTGAGGCTACTCCCCCCGAGGGGAGGCCTAGGCATCAGGTCGTGGTGATCATCTGCCTCCGGTTAAGGAGGCTGGGGAGGGGAGTTTCATAATCCCTCCCCTAACCCTGCCCTGCGAGGGCGGGGAATAAGATGACATAACCCGATGAGAACTCAACACCACATGCCCAGTTCGCGAGCAAGTGGCGATAACATCGAGCCAGCATCAAGATGTTGGCCCGACTACACCGAGCTAGCGCCGAAGCGTCAGCCCGATTTGTCGCGTGGCGAGAGAAGTACAACGTGAGTTCATATCGTTCCGCGACATTTTCGCCGGATCGACACATCCCGTCGCATCGCCTTTCAACCCGTTCTAGCCGTTATTCAACGTTAGCCCGAATGCGTCTTGCACTCGTTGTTGATTGTTCACGATTCGCACGGCCGGAACCGATGCCGCGAAAACCATGAACATCAACAGCCGCTGTCGAATCAATCACCGCGCAGACAGACGGCAAGCCCTCCGCGCGATCGATGTGCCGGCCAAACTGGTTCCAAGTCTGGCAGAAGCATCGCAGTGCAACGGCGTGTCGCGCCGATACAGGATTAGTATACACTAGTACAGATGCCGAATCAAGTATCCGTAGCGGAATTTGCAATAATTCCGCCATTCGGCGGTAGCGGCGCAGTTTGGTTTTCTTCGTGCTTCCTTCGTGCCCTTTGTGTCTTTGTGGTTGGGCTTAGAAACTCACCACAAAGACGCAATGAACACAAAGGAAAACACAAAGAAGACGAATGCACTTATACTCGTCAATTTCTTGCGCCGTGGCAAATTGACCCACCACCAGATCGTGGCGGGGTCGACGCGGTATGATGGTCCTTCGGGTATCATATCGCATAGTCGGGTTGGGTGCCGGCAAGTAGCGTGGGTCGTTCCACTGGTTGATCCGCGCTTTGCTCCAAGAACGAAAGATATTATGTTCCGCCGATCGATTTTCCTTTTCGTAATCACGACTTTTGGTTTGCCGTGCCTGGCACACGCGGACGATTTGTTCTTCGACTCTCACGGGGTCAAGATCCGCTATGTCGTGGCGGGAAAGGGCGAGCCGGTCGTCTTGATTCACGGGTTCTCGGCGAACCTCGAAATGGCGTGGCAACAGTTGCCGAAGCTCTTTGGCCAACCGGATATCCTTCAGGCTCTGGCCAAGGACTATCAAGTGATAGCCTTGGACTGCCGGGGACACGGCAAGAGCGATAAGCCGGATGACCCGAAGGCGTATGGGCGGGAAATGGCCGAAGACGTGGTGCGCCTGCTCGATCATCTGAAGGTCAAGAAGGCTCACCTCGTGGGTTACTCGATGGGTGGCAAGATTGCTCTCAAGGTAGTTGCCGACCATCCCGATCGCGTCCTGACGGCCACGCTGGGCGGGAGTGCCGGCGTGCAAGCGGACGACGATTTGAGTCGCTACAACGACCGTGCCACAGAGTACGAGAAGGACGGCAAAAAGGTGCTGGCAGCCGTTTCGCGGAGCTATCAGGCGCTGGCAGTGCCGACCGATCGGTTGCAAGCGAGTAGAGTGCCGGTACTGGCTCTTTATGGCAGCAAGGAAAGCGAGCTGGTCATCCAGGACATCAACAAGCTGAAAGGGCGGCTGTCCGACGTGCGGGTCGTGGTCATTGACGGCGCTACTCACCTGAATGCCCCAGGTCGGCCCGAGTTCTTAAAGAGCTTACAGGGTTTCCTCGCCCAAAAACGGTCAGAGAAGTGAGTACGCCCTATTCAAGTCGCTAGACCTGACTAGCGCGCATTCGACACGCTACGACGGTTTGGCGAAACCGTCGCTGCGCCTGACCGAGGCGGGCACGTCGTGTAGTTTGAAGGCAGCCGGACTATTGCCCGGGCGGGTGAGCCCACTGGTTTTGGTTTTCCGCCCGGAGGGCGCGCGGGGGTAGCCAGGCGTTTCAACGCCTGGTGTAAGATTGC
>JANLTA010000727.1:0-15753 GCA_031362705.1 Gemmataceae bacterium
GATGCACGGGCCAACATTGCTAGGCTCACCAGTCTTTATGAGGGTACGGTTGCCAACGCCGCCGAAAAGGAAAGAAACCCAACGGCTATCAAGATTCGGAAAGAAATCACCGATGCCGAAGAATCGCTGGCCGCTCTGCGCAAGAAAATGACGCCAGCGATGATCGAAGACCTGCGACAACGTAATCGATTCGATGCAGATCGGGCGGCGCAAGTTCTTCAGGCGAGGATCGGCAGTTTGGAAGCCAACAACAAATCCCTGACGGCCGAGGTCGACGAACTGCGCAACCTAATTCAAGCGCGATCGGAAAATGGGGTAAAGGTTGATGCCGGTCGGGAAGACATGACTCCCCTGGAAGACATGACTCGACAACTCGCCAGGGAGCAAGAAGCCCTGAAGATCGAACTAGAAGCTACGAAAGATCGGTACACGGTCTTGGAAAAAGGCTTGGCTATCAAACCGAGAGATGGCATGCGCACGGTTTTGGCCGCCGGCGGTGCCGGGTTGTGCGCGTTTGTCGCCACGTTGTTGGTATTTTCACTGCTTGAGTTTCGTGCACGAAGAGTCGACTCGCCGGATGAAGTGGTATTTGGATTAGGTTTGAGTCTCGTGGGCGCCATCCCGGCGTCAGCCCGTGTACGCCCAGGTGATACGGGAAACCAATGTCTAGGGGAAGCCGTCGATACATTTCGGACCATGCTTCTGAAGGCCGGCGAAATGGAGAACATTCGGGTCGTCATGATCACGAGTGCTCAGAGCGGCGAGGGCAAAACATCACTTTCGACTCATTTGGCCGCGAGTCTTGCTCAAGTGGGCTATTCAACATTGCTGATCGACGGCGACTTACGCAACCCGATTGCCCACCAGTTGTTTAACATGGATCGCGGCCCGGGTTTGTGCGACTTGTTGCGAGGCGAAGCGAACGAAGAACAGGTGATTCGGCCGACGGGAATCGCTCGACTTTCAATGATCTCAGCCGGGGATTGGGATAGTCGCGCAACGCAGGCACTGGCGCAAGGCGGCTGCCGGCGACTGATCGAACAGCTGCGCACGCAATTCGATTATGTGATCATTGACTCGTCGCCCGTATTGCCGACCGTTGATCCGCTGTTGCTGGGGAAACTGGCTGATGGTGCGATTATCTCCGTGCTCCGCGATGTCAGTCGCATGCACAACGTCTATGCCGCCTATCAACGATTGGCGGGAGCCGGCGTCCGTGTCCTCGGTGCCGCGATGAATGGCGTTCGCGGCGAACAATACGACGTGTATTACCCGTATATGGAGCGGCTTGGTGTTCCGGCGGCTGAGGCGGCCGTCTGATCGGAATCATTGGTCAGATATCGAGCAGATCGGGGCAACGGTTGTTCAAGCACTTAGCCATCGTCGTTGTCGTTATCGCCGTGTTATCATCGGGCGCGGTGAGCGGCGTTTTCACGGGTCGATTTGCGCCGTCAGCGAATCTCGAAGCCATCGCGCAGCGAGCTCAACTGCCCTCCGAGGTCGGCGATTGGATTGGCCGGGAATTGACTGTAACGGCTCAAGAGCTTAGTGCTGCCCAAGCCGCGAGCATCATGCGTCGAGTCTATACCGACCGACAAAACGGTACGACGATTGGAGTGACATTGATATGCGGTCGCGCCGGCCCCGTATCCTTGCATACCCCGGAAGTGTGTTATCCAAATTCTGGTTATGAAGAGGTTGGTCAGCCCGCGCGAATCGCAATCAACGGTGAAAACTCGGACCGGTTTTGGGTGCGACGATTCCGTAAACCGGGTGTCGGCCAGGGTTTTGTGTCCGTCGTGTATGGCTGGACTCCCGGTGGCAAATGGGTGTCTCCTGACAATCCGCGGTTCGCTTTTGGGCGGCTGCCGGTCTTGTTCAAGCTCTACGCTGTTTCTGAATCTCCCAATGATGACTCACTGGATAAAGAGAATCCCTGCGTCGCACTATTGCGCGCCTTGCTTCCCCTACTGAATCAGTCCCTTACCCCTATCGCAGTCAGCGGCGAATCGTCCAGGTAATCCGCCCATTCGGCCAATCGAGAGTGAATTGGCGGCGGTACCCCGTTTCGTTGCCTAAGGATCCCGTCTATGCAATCGTTACAAACCGCCACCGCCCAGCAGGCGGTTCAGGCTCGCGTTTTCATGTTGTCCGAGTTCAGTACGCCCTCAAGGCACGCAAACGGCTGGTATCCGGCCTGTCGTGCGGTGTCGGATTTTCTGCTATCGTTTGTGCTTTTGCTGTTATGCGCGCCCGTGATACTGATTGCCGCCGCATTGGTGCGCATCACATCTTGCGGCCCAGCGTTCTTCACCCAAACGCGACTCGGACTAGGTGGCCGCACTTATAACATCTACAAGTTGCGAAGTATGTACCACGAGTCGGAACGCCACTCCGGCCCGCTCTGGAGCGTGAAAGGTGATACGCGAATTACGCCCATCGGACGAATTATCAGGCGGACGCACATTGATGAGCTGCCGCAACTCTGGAATGTCCTGCGCGGGCAGATGAGTCTGATCGGTCCCCGGCCGGAACGGCCGGAGTTTCTTGACAAATTGCAAAACGCCGTCCCGCGCTATCTCGAACGGCTTCGTGTCCGCCCTGGCGTCACTGGCCTTGCTCAAGTGCAACTCCCACCCGACTCGGACGTAGCGGACGTGTGTCGCAAACAAGCCTATGACCTTTATTACATTGCCAACGTCAGTCCCGCACTGGATTTAAAAATCCTGATCAGTACGCCATTGAAGGTCGTGGGTATTTCGTTCCCGTTGTTGCGCAAGCTCTTTGTCATGCCTTCTGAAACAGATGTCCAAAACCACTATCGCGGTTCCTTCCCGGACATCGACCTTGGGCCAATGACATTGCAACTTCCGAAGTCGGCTGACGCAAAGCCACAAGTTCAGCATGCATAGTCGAGCGTTTGTGTTCAAATCCGATTTCGAAGCCTAGTCATATCACGCTATACCCCGCCTCCGATCGGGAGGTCGGCGGTAATTCAATCCAGTGCGCCAGTCAAAGCAGACAGAGTTTATGCTCTAACCCCCGCGGGTATCCACGTGTTCCACGCCGGGAAATGCTGACTCTTTCCATTGCCGCTGAGTCGCTTCACCTTCGCAATAGCGGATACGGCAAACAGGCCGAAATGGAGCATGCCAGGGAGTCACTGTGTCTTTTGCGGCGTTAAAGGTCACTTCGGACGAACTTGATGTAGCGTTTCGCTCCCGTTTCGGTGAACTAGATCGGACAGGCAAATTGCCACGACTGTGGCATCGCCTTGGTTACTACACGCCGGACATCTATTACGAAACGATTGTCGCGAGATTGGCGGTCCAAGGTTGCAGCTGGTTGGACGTGGGCTGTGGTCGATGCCCCTTTCCGGAAAACGAACAACTCGCAAGGTTTCTGGCTCAGCGGTGCGATCGCGTTGTCGGCGTGGACCCGGACGTAGCCGTACGCGAGAACGACCTAGTCCACGAGCGCGTCCAAACCACCTTAGAGAACTTCGAAAGCCCCCAACCATTCGACGTCGTGACACTACGAATGGTCGCCGAGCACATCACGCACCCGGCATCAGCAGTGAAATCGCTGGCAAAGCTGACTCGTCCGGGTGGCAAGGTGGTCATTTACACCATTAACCGATGGTCTCCCGTGTCGCTTGTAGCCTGGATGGTTCCTTTCCGTTTCCATCACGCCATTAAGTCCGTGCTGTGGGGGACGAAAGAGGAAGACACGTTTCCCGTAGCCTACCAGATGAACACTCGGCGTACACTCCGCCGGCTGTTCGAGGCCGATGGTTTCCGCGAAGTACAATTCGCGCGCTTGTCCGATTGCCGCACATTCTTCCGAATCCTGCCCTTACATTATCTTGAGTTGTCAATCTGGTCGGTGTTGAGGGCCTTTGGCTTGTCTTATCCGGAGAACTGTCTGCTTTCTGTGTTTCAACGATGCGAACAAAACCATTGAAGTAAAAAACCACTGTCTTGCCGCTCGTTCATTCAGATGCGAAACAAGACCACTTCGATCATGTCGCGTCGGGCTGAAGTACCTCGTCACATCTCGTTCAGAAGAAACTCCCTCGGACCGTAATGTCGTAGTTTTGAGTTGGGTGTTCCAACAACTGACAGGTCAGACTCCCAATTCCCATTCACCCCACTACCTTTTTGAGTGTAAGCTAGAGCTTACATCGCATTCGCGCCACGAGACTGGCCATTAAGCGCCAGTCGAAATCGAAGTATCGGCGAGCTTTCAGCAATGCTCGCGGCATTGGTAACTTATTGTTAATTAAACGGTTACGTCACCATCTGATAATGTAATGCTGCCGATTAGCTGCTGGTATGTCGTTTGCAATAGGTCGAATACGACAGTAACGAATTTGGCCAGCGAGCGACAAAACTAGCCGGGCAAAACGCGCGGACGGGGACAGTTGTTCACTGCTCAATGTGTAACCCACGGGCATGGAGTGCGCGCGTTCGCTGCCCGACTCTTGCAAATGCTAAAATCAACGGCACCCATTACTGAAGCGCTTGACGTGCATCGTGTCATCGGGGCATCATTGGAATTGCCGGCGGTAGACAATGCTGTGGAGCCGCAAGTCACGGTGATTGAACGGCGTCCGGGTTGGCAGGTCATCAATTTCCGTGAAATCTGGCGCTATCGCGAGCTACTTCTGATCCTCACGTGGCGTGATATCAAAGTCCGCTACAAGCAGACCGTCTTGGGTATCGCCTGGGCGGTGATTCAGCCTTTGACCATGATGCTGTTTTTTAGCCTCTTTCTAGGCCGAGTTGCCGGAATGGACTCTAGCGGCATACCATACCCCGTCTTCGTTTTCGCCGGGTTGTTACCATGGATTTTCTTTTCCGGCGCCATCGTCGCTTCGGCACAAAGCGTAGTTGGAAATCAAAGTCTTGTGACCAAGATTTACTTTCCGCGATTGCTGATTCCGCTGTCGTCTGCTGGAGCGTTTTTTGTCGATCTGTTGATCGGATTTGTAATTCTCATCGCTTTGATGGCGGCTTACGGCATTATTGCCGGATTGTGGTCGTTAGTAACCGTACCATTGATCGTTTGTGGCCTTGTGGTCGCCGCCCTGGGTATGGGAATCCTTCTTGCGGCGCTAACCGTAGAATACCGCGATTTTCGGCACATCGTGCCATTTTTGGTCCAACTTTGGATGTTTGCCACACCGTCCATTTACATGAACGCAATCGACGTCGCAGGCCCGCGCGGGGCGGTCATACTGCCATTTAATCCAGCCTATGGCTTGATTGCCAATTTTCGCGCGGCAGTTCTTGGTCGGCCGCTTGACATGTACTCACTGACGGTGTCCACATCGGTAGCCGTCGCCCTGTTGCTTGCCGGTTGCCTTTATTTCCGCCGGGTGGAACGCGGTTTCGCCGATATCGTCTAACTCAGCAAACATTCGAATCGTGAAGGGACCGATTTTTACTTTTGTTCTTTGTTACGGGGGGGCTTTTGCCTCCCTGTTCAAGCCGTGGTATGGATTTCTTGTCTATGTTTGTTTTGGCATTATCAAACCGGAGTGGCTGTGGTTCTGGTCGCTTCCCCCCGGCAATTACAGTCGCATTGTCGCTTTGGCTATGATGGCGGGTTGGGTACTGAACGGCTGCGGACAATGGAAGTTTGGCCGAGGCGGCCCAGTAATCGCTTCGATTTTCTGTTATTGGTTGGTCATGTTGTTCGGCACCATCACTGCCTCTTTTCCGGATCGCAGTTGGCCGCATCTCGACATCATGACCAAAGTCGTGATCCCGCTATTGATTGGAGCCACGCTGCTCGATTCAGTTGCCAAACTGCGGCAACTCGCCTGGGTCATCATGCTGTCGCAAGGTTATCTGGCCTACGAATTCAATTTAGCCTACTACACCCGCGGCATCATCTCCGGCGAATTTAACCACGGTGGTCTCGACAACAACGGCATAGCAATGTCAGCCGTCACGGGCATGGGTTTGGCGTTTTATATGGGATTGAACGCGGAGCGCCGTTGGCATTCCGTGCTGGCCTTCTGCTGTTCCGGGCTAATGGCCCATGTCGTACTGTTCAGCAACTCGCGCGGCGGTATGGTGTCACTGATCATCACGGCCGTTCTTTGCTTTCACTTGACTCCCAAGAGGCCCAGGGAGTACGTGGCACTGGTATTAGGGATACTGGTAGTATGGCGGTTGGCTGGAGACGGTGTCATTGCACGATTCATGACGATTTTCGGCGATGACTCCGTCGATGCAAAAGGCGGGGGGCGACTAGAGTTCTGGGCCTCGTGTTGGGACATGCTCGTGCAGAATCCCTTGGGAGTCGGGCTGGCGCATTTCCCAGTCTACTGTTCCCGCTATGGCATCAACGCCGGCCGCGCCGCTCATTCCACCTGGATGCAGACAGCGGCGGAACTGGGATGGCCTGGTTTATTGTTTCTACTGGTCGGCGTATACGGGATCTGCATCAAACGACTGTGGCCGCTTACGAAGGAAAAAACGCCGGTCCCTGACCCGTGGCTTCGTTACCTTGCGCGCATGGTCGTTTCCGGGTTGGTAGGCTTTATTATTGCGGCACAATTCCTCAGTGCAGAAGCCGTGGAAGTCCCCTATTATTTGGCACTATTGGGAGCCGGAACATTGAAAATGGCATCGCAAGCGGAGAATAGTCCGTTGGTGGCAACAGAATCGCGACGGCGCTTCCGCATTCCATTTCGACATATTCCACAGTTCGGCGTCATGCCACGGACAAATACATGATGCCATCCATCACAGTCCAGTCGTTGTCGAAGTCATATCGGCTGGGTGAGCGTACCCTCGTTCAATATCGAACTTTGCGTGAATCGTTGACCCGCGCGTTTCGTGGTCCATATGATCGCATGCGCGGTCGTGGTGGGCAGGCAATAACGCGTCGCAGTCCTGAAGAGTTTTGGGCGCTCAAGGATGTGTCCTTTGATATTCAGCCGGGGGAAGTCGTCGGCATTGTCGGCCGCAATGGTGCGGGCAAAAGTACGTTGCTAAAGATACTCAGTCGGATTGTCGAACCGACCTCGGGGCGCGCGGAGTTTCGCGGAAGAATTGGGAGCCTACTGGAAGTCGGCACCGGATTTCATCCGGAACTTACCGGTAGGGAGAACATCTTCCTGAATGGCGCGATTCTCGGCATGAAGCGGAGTGAAATCAAACGAAACTTCGACGCCATTGTTGCCTTTTCCGAAATCGAGCGATTCCTGGATACTCCAGTCAAACGCTACTCAAGCGGCATGTATGTCCGTTTGGCGTTCGCAGTCGCTGCTCACTTGGAGCCGGAAATTCTTATTGTCGATGAGGTTTTGGCGGTCGGCGATGCGGTCTTTCAGAGAAAGTGCCTCGGTCGTATTCGTGAGGTCAGTCGCCATGGTCGTACCGTTGTGTTTGTGAGTCACAACTTAAGCGCAGTCGAAGCTCTGTGTGACCGATGCCTCTTGCTTGAATCGGGAAGTCTGACCAAAGTTGGCGAGCCAACCGAGGTCATTCGATCGTACCTCGCGCACAATACGCTTCAGAGATCAGCGGCGCAGGATCTGACAGAACATTCCAATCGGAGGCCCGGATCAACGCCAATCATGTGTCATGTGACGCTCTCAGGGAGCAATCGCGGTGGATGCGAAACCCTTTTCTTAATGGGTGAATCACTGTCGATTCGCGTGGCGTTCAAGAGTCCTTTCCCGATTCGGCCGGTGCTAGGTGTCGTGGTGAAAGACCGTTACGAGTCGGCGGTATTTGGCATCAACAACCGGATCATTCCCGGTTATCAGTTTGATGAGCCCAGCGATTCGGGTGAAATCACGTGCCATTTTGATTCGTTGCCCCTGATGCCCGGCGAATACTGGATCGACCTGTTTTTCGGAGACGAGCGCGGAGACCATGACACGGTGCTGCATGCACTCGGGTTCCAAGTCGAAGCCTGTGATGTGTTCAAATCAGGCAAGATTCCACCGGCTACTGCCGGCTCGGTGTTCGTGCCCGCCCGATGGACGCTTGCGCCTTCGCGTGGCGCCATCGATGATACCGCAAATGCCCATGATGCTGCCGACTTCGATGACGGCAATTCACTTGTGTCAAGCGCGACGTCGCAAGGAAATTAATGTCCCTCCTTTCACCAGTCAACCAATCAGGACTCCGGCGACCAGCGACGTACGACGGCGCGTTCTTCGCTGGCCATGCCAATGGTATGGTTCGATCCGCACAGGCTGTTGTGCCAATGGTATTGGCAATGTGTCCCGCAAGGCGCGTTGTTGATGTTGGATGTGGTTTGGGAGCGTGGCTGCGAACATTTCAGAATGAAGGCGTTGAAGTCGTCCACGGATATGACGGCGATTATGTCGACCGCAATAACCTGTTTATCGATCCGGGCGATTTTCATACGATCGACTTGAATCACGCAACTGAACTTTCCGAACGATACGATTTGGCCGTTTGTCTGGAGGTTGGCGAACACCTCGCGGCGCGAGCAGCTCGGGGCCTGGTCGACCTACTGACGAAGGCGGCACCACTGGTGTTGTTTTCCGCTGCCGTCCCAGGTCAGGGCGGAACGGGTCATGTTAATGAGCAATGGCCAGCGTATTGGAAAGCGTTATTTGACAATCGTGGTTATTGCCGGCTCGATCCATTTCGGCCGCGAATGTGGCGTGATGAGCGCGTCGAGATCTGGTATCGCCAGAATATGTTCCTTTTTGCCTCTGAGGAGGCAATTGCCGCATCATCGGTGCTTCAGGAGGAAAAAAGACTTGCCGCAGTTAGCCCATTTGAACTGATTGCCACTTCGGCATTTTCGCGTTTGACACATTTTCGTGGCGTTGTCAGGGAATTGCCCCCACTGGCCTGGCGGGCCGTTTTGCGACGACTCGGCAAGTTGGATTAGCGACAGGACCGGAGGGTTCAAGAATCACCATGCAACTTTCCATCGCCATTTGTACTTGGAATCGGTGCGAACTGCTCCATCAGACGCTCATGCAAATGCGTCAATTGTTGATTCCTCCCGGAGTGGATTGGGAAATACTGATCGTCAACAACAATTGCACGGACAATACTGATCAGGTCATCAGCGGCCATGCCAATCACTTGCCGATTGTGCGACTACTGGAAAAGAAGCAGGGACTATCCAATGCTCGCAACTGTGCCATGGAGGCCGCTCGCGGTTCATTACTCCTCTGGACCGACGATGACGTCATCGTGGATGAAGGCTGGGTGGACGCCTATTTCAATGCGGCCCAGGCGTGGCCAGATGCCACGTTCTTTGGTGGTACAATCGACCCCTGGTTCGAGATCGACCCGCCTCAATGGCTGCAGCGTAACATCAATCGGGTGGCCGGCGCCTACGCTCTAAGACAATTCGGCAATACTATTCGTCTGTTGGCGAAGTATGAATATCCCTTTGGAGCTAATTTCGCATTCCGAATGAAAGATGTCGATGGGTTGCGATTCGATTCGCGACTTGGCCGACATGGCGATGAGATGATTGGTGCCGAGGAAACTGGGTTCATTGATCAACTCAGGAATGCCGGTCGAAATGGTGTGTGGGTGGGAACTGCCCGAGTGCGCCATTTCATTCCGCGCGGTCGAATAAGTAAGCGGTACTTGTGGGATTATTATAAGGGGAGCGGCCGCACGCACATTCGCCAGACGGGTTTGCCGATATGTCCATACGTCGGCGATGCACCACGTTGGGCTGTGCGCCGATACGCGAGTCGTCGGCTCTTGGCTTGGTATGCCACACCGCTCAAGAGCCCAAGGTGGCTGGCCGCATTTCGGGAAGCGGCTTTGTTGAGCGGGATAATTGAGGAATGTCGATCGAAGCGTCGAGAGATCCGATTGGCCTCGAACCAGCAAGAGATTGCCAACTAGCAGAATCTTGATCATTCGGTGGCATCAGCTTCGGCTCGGCGCATATTGGCGTCGGCCGGGGGCTTACTCATTTTCAGGAGATTTGCGTCGCGACCCATGCCGCAATAACCGGTAATCGGAATTGTTGCCGCAGAGGGCTGTGCGATGTGGGGGTCAAGGAAAAGTACCGGAGCCACTGGCGTCTGTCCTGAACCGATGCGAACACGACTTTATTAGTTGCCAACGTCTGGAATTCTTAGCATGCAAACCGTCACTGGTCGGGACGCGATTCGTCGGGCATACCGTGAGCCGCAACGCGCCGACGACTATATCAACGACCGTTATGTGAACGACCCTTTGGGTCGCGCCCTCCATGAGCATCAGGTCCGGCTGTTGGGCGAAATCATGCCATCCCTCGGCGTACGCCGGCTGCTTGAGGTCGCCCCAGGTCCAGCCCGATTGACGGTCCACGTTCCGCCGGTCGAAACCGCTTATGCAGTGGAGCAAAGCCCGGCCATGCTGGAAATCGCACGGCAGCGATTAGAAGCTCGTGGCGTAAGTGGCTGGAACCTCATCGAAGGCGACGCTTTCAATCTGCCCGCGTTTGAACAGCCGTTCGATTTGGTTATGACATTTAAGCTGGTCCGACATTTCGACCGCGCCGACCGAGCCGAACTCTATCGCAATATGCGACGGGTACTACGTCCTGGAGGTTATTTACTTTTGGATGTGGCCAACGCACCGGCTAACCGATGGCTGCACACCAAGTGGGGCTTGGAGAAGGTATGGATAGATGACTTCTGGTTCACGCCTGATGATTTTCGAAGTGAGATGCGTGACTCCGGTTTTGCCGATGTGCGGCTTATCCCAGTTCAACCCGCGCTTCGCATTCACTATTATCTGTGGAACCACCTTGGTCGAATGTCAGCGACGGCCGCGCGCGTCGCGAGTCGTTGGCTTGACAGGCTTTCGGTGGGTGAACCGCTGGAGTGGATGGCGCTGTGCCGATGCGAATAGGTTATTGGACCGGTTGGCTCGATCCGCAGATGGTGGCAGTCTCCAAAGAAGTCTTCCAGCTCATGCGTCAATTCCCCGGCAGTTGCGCATTCGGGGTGTCGAACCATTACATGTTGAATTTCTCAATCGCCCGCCGATCATTCGGGACCCACATACGACTTTATCCGTTGTTTCGGCGGCTGATGCCGTATCTGGAACGGCGATTCGATGTCAGCCATGTCTTCACGAGTCTTGCTGATTGGCATTTTCTCAGTGCCCTCGGTCGCCGCCCAATCGTACTGACAGTGACGCAGTCGAGTGAACCGGCTGACTGTAGCTTGCTGATGAAAGTCGCACATGTCGCTGCTGAGACGGAGCAACTTGCGTCCGCCTCCATCCGTGCAGGAGTTCCCTCTGATCGCGTTTCCGTCGTATACCCGGGCGTGGATTTGGAGTCTTTTCAAAAGACGGCACCACCTTCTCGACCATGGAGAGGCCTATTCGCCTCAAGCCCGGAGAATGAAAGCGAAATTCAGTCCAAGGGCGTCGATCTGCTCCTTGACTTGGCGGCGGAAAACCCAGAATTGCAACTGACACTTTTGTGGCGACCATTTGGGCGAAATAGTGATCTTGCCCTCGAGGTCGTTCAGCGCAGAAACCTCCCGAATATTCACGTAGTGCGTGGCCGTATTCCGGATATGCACCGATTCTATCAGCAATTTCATTTTACGATCGCACCATTTCGTGGTATCGGCAAACCTTGCCCCAACTCGGTTCTCGAAAGCCTGGCTGCGGGACGACCGGCGCTCGTATCGGACACGGTAGATATCAGTGCGCTGGTGGCTAGCAACGGCGCGGGAGTTACTTTTTCTCCCGACGTGCCGGGAATTTGCTCGGCATTTCGACAACTCACTCGCGACTATGGGCAACTGCAAGTCAATGCGCGCCCATGTGCGGAACTGCACTTCGACGAGCGACGGATGGTCCGAGAATACGACAATATTTATCGAAAGGTCGTGACCAATGGAAAGTACTCAATCGGAAAGTGAGCAGGGCCGGAGCAATGCGCATCGGGTTTGACGCCACACCGCTCTTGACCATGCCGCGATTTGGAATCCATCAGCATGCGTACGAGATGGTCCGCCATCTCACTCGACTCTATCCTGATGATAAGTACGTACTTTTTTTCGACCGCGCGTTAAGTGAACGGCCTTCGTTCGATTGTAAGGCATTAAGCGAATTCGGGCCAAGTGTCGAGTTTGTTCCCTTGCGAACAATCGGCCCGACGCCCCGCATTGCCAATACGGCCTGGTGGCGCTGGCACCTGCCACAAGCGATTGCGCGGAACAAGATCAACGTCTTTCACGGGTTGGCACATGCCATTCCCTATACGAGGCGCTGTCGTCTGGTGCTCACTGTACATGACCTTATGCCGGTTGAGTTCTTGTCATGGGTGCCTCGCGATCGGGCTGCCATCCAGATTCGCAGAGCACTAGTCTCGGCGATTCAACGAGCAACGGCAATCGCAACCGTGTCTGAAGCGACCAAACAGGATGTCCTCAAACTGGATCGCAAGCTCAGCAATGTCCCGATAAATATCACAGTTAATGCACCGCGACAGACGTTTCATCGCGAACGGAATGAATTACGTTTGGCGACTCTCAAAGAGAAATACCGGCTGCCAGAAAAGTTCTTGCTCACAGTCGGAACGGACATGCCACGGCGTAATTATGCTGGGTTGGTCCGTGCATGCGACCGGGTGTGGCAACAGAACGACGCGATCGGTGGATTGGTCGTGGTTGGAAATACGGATTGGACTCAAACCCGTGCCTTTCGCCTTGCTCAAGACATGGGAGTTTCGGATCGGATAGTGTTTTGCCACGAAGTCGATGATCATGATCTGGCAGCGATCTATACTCTGGCTACGGCCTACATATGCCCTTCGTTTCACGAGGGATTCGGCATGCCGGTCGTGGAAGCGATGGCATGTGGTACGCCGGTATTGTGTTCGGATATTCCCGCTCTGCGCGAGGTGGCCGGCACGGAGGCAGAGTATTTCGATCCTGGCGACGATGCTTCCATTGGCTCAGCCATCAATCGCGCATTGAAAACAGCGCGCCCAAACAACGCCGAATCACTGGTCGTACAAGCGAGCCGATTCAAGTGGGAAGATGCGGCACGCGAAGCACACGGCCTCTATACATCGTTGACTGCTCATTGCAATCATACAGTAAATGTGTGAAAAGCTGAGAATGGTGTGGGGAACTTATTCGCGACAGATTGCCTACGCGTGGTAGTTCGACGCCCGTTACGCGACTCAAAGAACAACTAATCACGACGCTAGCCCACAATGTCAAGCCTTGTGATTAGTGAGATTTTCCCACCCAAAACTGGAGGTAGTGGCCGATGGCTATGGGAGGTTTATAGCCGCTTACCGCGCGCGGATTACGTCATCGTTGCGGGCGAAGTTCCGGGTCATATTGAATTTGACCGCAAACACGACCTTCGCATTGAACGTATGCCTTTGACGCTTCCGGCATGGGGCGTGCGAAGTTGGCGAGGTCTCGCTGGTTACGGAAAGTCGTTTCGCCGGCTTCGACGATTAGTCAAGCGGTATCGGCCGGATCGCGTTCATGCGGCACGTGTTCTGCCCGAAGGTGTCATGGCGTGGTATCTGAAGCGCTGGTTCGGCATCCCATACCTGTGTTATGTTCACGGCGAAGAAATCACCTGTACGTCGGAGAGTCGTGAGTTGCGTTGGCTGGCCCGACGGGTTGTGGCCGGGGCCGACTTTCTGATTGCCAATAGCAAGAACACGGCGCAAATCGTAGAAGACTTGTGGCAAGCCAAGTCCGACCGAGTGCGTATTATGCACCCGGGAGTTGATGTCGAGAAGTTTCACCCGGTACCGCGTGATATCGCCGTACGGAGGCAGCTCGGTTGGAATGACCGCTCGGTCGTATTGACAGTGGGGCGGCTGCAGAAGCGCAAGGGCCATGATCGCTTGATCGAGGCACTGCCGCTCATTCGGCAATCATTGCCGAACGTTCTTTACGCCATATTTGGCGATGGCGAAGAACGGCAAGCGTTAGAAGAGCTTGTTCAGCGCAAGGGGTTGAGCGAATACGTGCAGTTCCTCGGCGAACGGGACGAGGCTGAGCTTGTCGCCGCGTATCAACAATGCGATTTGTTTGTGCTTCCGAATCGACAAGTTGGTCAAGACATTGAAGGATTTGGTATGGTGCTGCTGGAAGCGCAGGCTTGCGGCAAGCCAGTCATCGCCGGCGCATCGGGTGGTACTGCGGAAACCATGAACATTCCCAAAACGGGCATCGTAATTGACTGTTCCCAGCCGGCGGTAATCGCTCAATGGATCACGGAGTGGTTGGTTGATCGTCCGCGACTCGAAAACATGGGAATCGCGGCGCGACGTTGGGTTCAAGACAATTTCAATTGGACATACCTCAGTCAACGCGCGGCAGACATATTCGAGCAACAGGAATCGCGCGTCCGTATCGCAAAGACTCAACCTCTTGTGGTCCAACCCGGTGCATACTGATTGTGCGACACTTTTGTTCGAAAAATACCCGAGCCATGGGTGCCCAATGAATCTTGATGTTGCTCCGAGGACGAAAGCGGCATATGGTCGTCTTCTAATGAGCGATCTTGTGTCGTTGTGCCGGCCGAAGCAGTGGACGAAGAACATCTTCGTCCTCGCTCCATTGATTTTCAGCGGCTACGTAACGGAACCCGTTGCCTATCGCTGTGCCGTACCGGCCATGATCTGTTTCTGTCTGTGGTCCAGTGCTGTTTATTGTCTCAATGACGTGCTGGACGCGGCGGCTGATCGGCAGCATCCGCGGAAGCGAGTCCGACCCGTCGCCTCAGGTCGGGTTAGTGCATCCGCCGCACTGATACTGATGGCTGTGTTCGTCCTGGCTGGTTTGGCCAGCGCGACCGCAGTGCTGCCAACGAGCTTTCTATTGGTCGGAGTCCTGTACCTCGCCAACAGCCTACTTTACTGTGTCCTTCTTAAGTATCGCGTCATCGTCGATGTACTATCCATCGCAATAGGGTTTGACCTTCGTTTGGTCGCGGGGTGCGCGGCCATTGGCGTCACGCCGACTTCGTGGATACTCATTTGCGGGTTTTCACTGGCGATGTTGCTTGGATTTGGCAAACGGCGACTGGAGATCGATGGCATGGATGATCCGATGGCATACCGATGCTCATTGCAATCTTACAGCCCTGAGAAGCTGAACATCCTGTTGGGAATTACCGCCTCGACGTGCCTATTGTCATACATGTTGTACTCAGTCTCGCCAGATACCATTCGCCTGCACCAGACATCACGGCTCATCTATACAGTCCCTTTCGTTGCCTACGGGATTTTCCGATACATCTTCAAGGTCCAGGAAGGCCGACATGACGGGCCTGTTGAAGTATTAGCCCATGATCCGGTGTTTGCCGTGAATGGACTACTTTGGTCGATTGTTGTAATTGCAGTTCTGTACGTCGCCAAGCCACTGTGGCCCGAAGCCCAATGATCGGTGCCAATGTTCTGCTGGTTTGGCCGCTAACTAATGTTGATCCGACCTTCGGCGGACCTTAAACGGTAACAAGAAATTGCCGCCATTGTAAGTCAGTGGCGCGTTGTAGTACGAGCGAAATGGCACATGCTGTTTAATACTCCAGAGTTTTTCCTGTTCTTTTTGGTAGTCTTGGGCTGTTATTACGTCCTATCCCATCGCGGACAAAACGCGATGCTCCTGGTCGCAAGCTACGTGTTTTATGGTTGGTGGGATTGGCGGTTTCTCAGCTTGCTGTTTTTCTCGACAGTCTTCGATTATTCTGTGGGCATTGGGCTTCAACGTCTTCAAGCACAATCGCACCGACGACTGCT
>JANLTA010000768.1:0-8136 GCA_031362705.1 Gemmataceae bacterium
CAAGGTCGTCGCGGTTGATGATGAGTGGCCATTGATCGGAGGGCCGATCCAACGGCAACGACTCAGCAGCCATTTGAATACGCACATCGAGTGGATCAGCAGAGGCAGGAGCGAAACTCGTTTTCCAGCCACGGCGCGCGAACAACCGTCGCACTTCGCTTTGCGAAGCGGCACCCGGATGAATCGTCACGTGAGCAACTGGTGGAGCGTGGCGCGATGGATCGCGCCGCCGACTCAGCACAGTCATCGTGCACAAAAGGGCCAACAAACCTGGTCCGAGCCACGACAGGAATGCGCCCAGCAGGCATGTCAAAGGCATGACGTTGTAGGCCAGTTCGTCGCCATGAATCAAAGCGCCGCAGGAAGTCAGGATCAATGCCAACACACCCAGTCCAATCAGCATGAATTGGCAACTCACCCAACGGCTCCATGTCATCGAACGTACTTTGATCGATTGATAAGGTCGCCAGAGAATCTGCACGACAAATCGGCGCACCGTGAGGGCGCCGAGCATGTAGGCCGCTCCGAGCGCCAGGCACAAAATGGGTGCGAACCGTAATGGCACCCAGACGCCGAGCATGGCCAGCATCCCGAACCAGATTGCAACAGCGGCGCTTAACCCGAGGCGCGGTCGTTTCCGCGCACCGTGCTGGCGATGGACGAACGTGTCGTGAATGATCGCCAGTGAAACAAACGCCACCAGTAATATTGCCAACGCAAGCGCCACCCACAGGCCTACAAGAAGCACAAGATAGCCTAGGTAGGTCACGGGCATCACGACCGTGCGAATCCCGTGTGGCATCTGAGGTGATAAGACTGCCAACACCGTGACCGCGCCGAACATGCCAAGGAGCGGCCAACGAATGATTGGCGGCAAGCCGCGCTTGACTCGCGGCTCACCGCGAAAGTCCAGGCCCATTTGAAAGGTCAGGCCTTTTGCCGCGTCGAGCAGGCGGTGGCCAATGTCACTTAGCGCGGCGAGTCCTGCCAATGGTGTTCGCTTGTGGTAAGCGACGATCAGCATGAAAATCGGCATCATCGCAGTCAGGGCCAACAGGTCATGCAAATCCGAGGCGGAGCGACGGCCGAGGATTTCCAAGGCGATGAGGGCGCATACAACCATGACCACGACGCCCAGCCCGGCCGTGGTGCGTTGACGCAAACCAAGAATCGCCCGCACAAGCAAGTTCATATCACCATTACACCATACAACGGGACGGCAAGCGACCGCATGGTCGCCGCGTCGCGAACTGTCACAACACTCCCAGCAGCAATTCCGTGAACAATTGATCCAATCGTTCGTATGGCAACCGCCGTTTGGATAGTTGATCCGGGTCAAACGTCATGGCGTGGAGTT
The DNA here is from genome assembly GCA_031362705.1 of Gemmataceae bacterium. GTDB lineage: Bacteria > Planctomycetota > Planctomycetia > Gemmatales > Gemmataceae > JAIBBI01. The sequence continues at coordinate 1,358 of JANLTA010000768.1, forward strand.
TCTTGGCCGACGAATCGGAGTACTTGGCCAGAAGGCCCGACATGTCCCGGTTGACTCCGTGCAACTCCGTCAGTAGTGCCTGAATCTCCTTGTTGGCGTTGAATTGCTGCACCTTGGCCATCAGAATCTTGGCGGTGCGCAAGTTGCGCTCGACAAAGTCCCACGGGTCCGACTCCGTGCGATATGGATGGCAATCGAAGCCGAGCGTGCCAGCGTATTCGTGATCCTTGAGCAACTTGATCGTAAAGAATGCTTCGCGCAGATCGTCGGAACCAAAACTGAGATCCTGATCGAAACGCAGCGGCTTCTGGCCGTTGAGATGCACGTCCAGCAACTTGCCGGCGTCCAACGCCTGGGCGAATTCGTGATACGGGTTAAGTCCGGCCATCTTGATGTGCGCGGTCTCAGGGTTCACGCCGACCATGTCGGGATGATCGAGAGTCGAGATAAACGCCAGCATCGAACCGACGGTCGGCAGATACAGGTCGCCGCGCGGTTCGTTGGGCTTCGGCTCCAGGCTGAGCTTGATATCGTAGTCATTGGCGATGACATACTTGCTGAGGAAGTTCAGCGCTTCGCGGAACCAGCCGGCACAGGTGATCGGATCCTTGGCCGCATCAACCTCGACGCCTTCGCGGCCACCCCAGAACACAAAGATCCCCGCGCCGAGTTGAGCCGCGATGTCGAGGCAACGCATGACCTTCTGTGTGGCGAACAATCTGATTCCGGGGTCGGTGCTGGTAAACGCACCATCCTGAAAGACCGGATGGTAAAACAAATTCGTTGTGGCCATCGTGGCCTTGATGCCGGTATCGGCCATGACTTTCTGGACATCGCGAATGGCTGCTTCTTTTTGTGCAGCGGTCGCATCCATGGCAAACAAATCGTTGTCGTGAAACTCGAAGCCGTAGCAGCCGCGCTGTGCCAAGCCGCGAATGGCATCAATGGCCGACATGGCAGGACGTGTCGCCTCGCCGAACGGATCGCGGCCACGATTCTGCACGCCCCAGATGCCGAACGCGAACTTGTCGGACGGTGTCGGTTGGAAGTCGCTCATGGTGGAATTATCCATCGAAGAGTACGGCACTCGCCGTGAAACCATGCAGATAGTTCGAATCGCCGACTGGGCCGAGTTCACCTGCGGCGAAGTAGCCGGCACATGGAATGTCGCCGTATTCCTTAGAAATTGCGCCGGCGTCATGATCCGGGCTGCCGAATAAGCGCGAGCCACGACCGTTGCACGTGAACAACAACGCGGCTTGCGGCGGCGTTGCATTGGCTTTTGCGGCATTGTGCAGTAATTCGCTGAAGTCCTCGTCCGCGCTGGCGGCATCGCGGATCAGGAATTGCACGGTCTGCCCGGCTCGGGCCTTATCGGTGATGGCGATCGCGCCATTCGATGGGTCCATCGCATAGAGATTGCGAACGAGGAAGTCCCCGCGGCCGAACGTGTCCTTGTATTCTGTCATCGCCACGCCGAGGTGCGGCCCGTTCTGAAAGAGTTGGCGGTCGCGTTCGGGCAGCTTTTCCAACAAGTCACGCAGATAAAACACCGGCGGCCGGCCGCCCAACTCAAAGATGATATTGTCCTTGGCTTTGGTGATGACCAGAGGTTTGCCAACGGGGCGGCAACCTTGAGATACGACACTGCGGAGACCGACAGGACCACGCAGCAACACCCCGACCGCGCCTTCTTCTTTTGGTTCATCATCTGCAAACAATACGGTTTGACCCGGCCCAGTCATACCGCTTGCCATACCGCCATGTACGCGCAAGCCCTTGTAATCTTCATTCACGCGCGGCAGGAACAGCTCGGCGGCCGGGAACGTGTATGGATCGCCCAATAGCAACATGATCGCATGCGCGGGATCCGTGTCCACAAGTGCATCCGGCCAACCGAAAAGTGTCGGGCCATCCGGCGTGTGGTTCGCCGTCAGGTGCAGCGATTCGATTTCGACGCGGCTATTCCAGTGCGCGAGCCAAAGGCTGAGTGCGGGGCCATTCTCGATTTCGCGGCCATTTCCGATCACGCCTTCGCCCTGGCAGCCGATCAGGCAACGCGGCTCCAATTCACGCTGCAAGCGCGCGGCAATCGCAGGCATGGCGTCGGCATGATGCGGTGAATAGAACGCGATGGCCAATTCCGGCCGATCGGGCAACTGCAAGGCGGCCGAAAGAACTTCCGTGACGGCACGATCCGCTCGGGATTCAGTCGATAGTGCGGCAGCAAAAGGCATGAAACGGACCCGGCGTTATGAGTGGACCTTGCGATTGGCGACGCGAACAGCACAACTGACGGGGGCGTTGCCCAGCCAGGCGTCCCAGGCTCCATGATCGGCGACATCCACGCCTTCGACTTGAGCCGCCTTCTGAAGCATGCGTTGCAGATCGTGCAGAAAGTCGCCGTCGATCAACTCGGGGTAGTCCGTGAGATTGCGGTGCAAAATCCGGTAGACCAATTTGCGCTCGTCGAGAGGGTATGAGTCCATGATGGATTTCGATAGCCGGGCGTTGGCTATTGTAGTCACGGCGCGGTGCCGCGACTTATCATGGTGAACTCTCGGATGAAGACGAATCGCTTTACAAAGTGGACAGCGTATCGGACCAATACGCCATCAATGCCCCCGATTCGCATTTGTTGGCCTACCGCGGGCAAATCGGCAGTTGGCTCTCCGAACTCATCAGCGTCCTCCGTCAGACGCCTCATGATTTTCCTGGTAGCCGCAAGGAGACGTTTTCCTTCGCCGCGTTCCAGCGCTTCCTGATACAACTGGAGATACTTCTCCGCGACAAAATCAGGGCACTCAATTCGGAAATGTCGATGCTCGCCGTTGCTTCGGCTCACGTGGAAACCTCACGACGGTTGCCTTCCCAGTGTTCCCGTTCCAATTTGTCAAAGAACTCCTCAAACGACGTGGTTGGACCATCGTATGGTTCGCTTGCACGCTTGAGCTCATCTGGTGTACAAGCCACGCGAAGGTGCTCAGACAACCTAGCGTGGGCGGCGACAAAATCGATTTTTTCGTGCTCTGCCCAGGCAGCTGCCATTTGTTCCGGAGTAAACGGGGTGTTCATGGCTCATCCTCCTAACCTGATTATATCACAAACCGGGGTATGGAAAAACGTCCGTTACCGCTGAAAGATCGGCAAATAGCCGGCGGGAACGCTCAGCGCAATGACAGCAATTGAAGTGGCGTAACAGGGGCCTACGCCTTCGCGGTCGTAGCCGGCGCGGGTCCAACTTCCGTCGGCGGATTGCAACAAGAGCATTGTCTGTTTCAGTCGGGCGTACCAATCTGTCCACTCCTTACCACCGATCTGGTGCATGGCATGAGCCGCGTAGTAGTGGCCGTACCAGAAGTGTTCGCGGGTCTCGAAGTTGGCTTTGAGGTATTCGACGGCTTTGGGAATCTGCTCGGCTTCATGTTCGCCGGCAAGTTGCAACAAGCAGACACCCGCAGCCGTTCGCGCAAATCCCGGGCGCGTTCGGGTGAATGGTTGATATCCGAAGCCCCCGGTGCGTGGGTCGCAGCAACTTTGAATGTAGGCTATCGCTCGTTTCATCGTCTCATCGGGCACATGCATTCCGCCATTCTTGGCGGCACGCAGAGCCATGACCTGCATGATGGTCACGGAGATGTCCGCGGTCGTGGGCATCGGATCGTAGCGCCAGCCGCCTTCACGACGATTCTCACTGCGCACGATTAGCTCGATGGCTTTGGTGAGAACGGGTTTGACTTCGTCGTCGCCGGTCATGCCCCACAACTCGGCAAGCGCGAGTGTCGCCATGCCGTGGCAATACATGTTGCCGCTGCGCGAGCCGATGAGATAACCGTCAGCATTTCCCGAAGCGAGCAGAAAACGCGCCGCTCGGACGATCTCGGGGCCATATGGGCCTTGCCCGGGCAAATGGCCCTGGCTCATAAAGGCCAGCAGCGCGAAGCTGGTAATGGCCGTGTTGTGTGGAAAACGTGATTCGCTCCACGAGCCGTCAGCGTTCTGCTTGCTGGCCAACCACTGCAGCGCATTCGCAGTCGCTTTACGTGTCGGTTCATCAATCTTGGCAAGGTCAGGTGCCGCCGCCAGCGGGCCACTTACCAGGAGTAAGATTGGAATAATAGTTGCGACAAATCGATACATCGCGCTGGCCATGTGGAAAATGTCGCCTGATTTGCTTAGTGAGACGGAGTGCGGGTCAGGCAATCACCCTCCCCTAACCCCTCCCTAAGAGGGAGGGGAATCAGAAACGATTACCAACTAGCCCGGCCGATCCGCACTCCGGTTGGCACCTTTAGGTCCCTCTTTCTCCTTGGGAGGCGGCGTCTTCGGTGCCGGTGGCGGAGTTCGTGGTGTGGGTGGTGGCGCCTTCGGTTGCGGTTGAGGCTGCGGCGCTGGAGCCGGCGGCGGTGCCTTGGGTTGCGGCTGCGGCGCTGGAGCCGGCGGCGGTGCCTTGGGTTGGGGCTGTGGTGCTGGAGCCGGTGGCGGCGTCGGTGGTGACTTCGGCTGCGGCAAAGGTTGTGGCGCTGGCGTCGGGCTAACCGACGGCGGCGGATTCTTTGGCTGATCCTTCGGCAACGGAGGCGGCAACTTTGGTTGTTCTTTAGGTTGCGGCGTCACCGGTGTCTTGGGCTGATCCTTCGGCTGATCTTTGGGTTGAACCTTCGGTAGCTCTTTAGGTTGCGGCGTCACCGGAGCCTTGGGTTGGTCTTTGGGCTGATCTTTAGGTTGAACCTTAGGCTGATCTTTCGGCTGTACCTTCGGTTGTTCCTTCGGTTGATCCTTGGGCTGCACCTTAGGCTGTTCTTTCGGTACATCCTTCTGCTGTGCCGGCGGGGTTGTTGGTGCCGGCGGTGGTGCCGCAGCGGGTTTGACGTTGACGACTTGTGTCTTCGGCAATGTCAGCTTCAACGGTTGTTGCGCAAGCTGGTCGCCCGCCTTATTGTTCGCCTGGTTGTTTGGCTGACTGGGCCGACCGACGGCAGCCTGTGTTTCCAGTTTTGTGCGTTGCACGGATGCTTGCCGCACGTCCTTGCCTGATTGGATGGCGGTGGTCTTCTCGGCCGCCGTTACCGGCTTCAGCGCGGCAACTTCGGTCTTATCAACTTTGCTCAGCGGCGCGACCATCGTGACGTTTCGCACGTTGTTCACCACGGTCGTGTTGTTGTTCACAATCGTGGTGTTGTTGCGGATGTTGTTGACGACAACGTTTTGCTGCACGAACGTGCGCGGCGGACGTGCCACCGTGCCGGCGTAGCGACCTGCATACAGGTTGCCAATACTCACTGACCAGCCTGGTGTGGCCGCGTAGTGATGCCGGTAATAACCGTACAGCGGGTCGTAGCCGCCGCCGATCCGAACGTCGATCCAACTTCGATAGCCGAATCGCGTGTAGCGAGCTTCGAAGTAGTCACCGAAGTAGTAGGCGCTGTAACCCGGCCGGACGAACAAGGCACCGTATAAGCTCTCGTCATAGATGACATAACTTGGGCGATAAACAAACGTCGGACGTGAGTAAAACGATGCGCCGAAATATACCGGCGCGAAGATCACGCCACGCTGTCGAAGCGGGTAGTCCCAGTAACCATCTACGAAAACGTATCCGCAAGGCGTCCACGAATAGTGTGCGGGCACGTAAACCCAGTTGGGTCGGTAGGCACACCAAAAGCTGGGCCGCCAACGATAACGAGTTTCATGATAAACCCACGTGCCAGGAACCTGCGTATACTCTGGTCCGGGCGCGGGTACGGAAAGCGCTGTCTCAAGAGGCGGCGGTGGCTGCGGCACGTACTCCACTTGCGTGACCGCTGCATCGGCCCAGAAGCCGCTAGTCCACTGGTGGCCGTCCGGCGTTTGTCGCCAGGCACCGGGCATCCATTGACGGCCCGGAGGCGGCGTTCGCCAGAAACCGCTGACCCAGAGATAATCGGTTCGTTCATCGTCCCAGGCGAAGTAGCCGGGAATCCATTGCACGTTGTCACCTTCCGGCCGTTGATCCGGCGGGAGTTCATCGATATTCTCGGGCGGTCCCTTGGGCGATAGCGGCCCTGGCACCGGAGCTAGGTTCGCGGTGTTCGCGAAGGCCTCGTGGATCGGCCCACGGGTCAATACTTCAGGCTCGGGTGCGATGTTGGGATCTTGCCCGCCGTCCATGGCGGCAATCAGCAACAAGGTTCCGAAAAACAACGGCAGGCGGAAATGGCGCATGGGTGGAATTCCTTCAGCGAAGCTCGTCCTTGGGAAGCTATCCGGGAAACGCGCGTCGAAAATGACCTTGCGCCCCCGCTCATCAACATAGACGCACGAGTCCATTGAATCCACCGCAATTATTGTGCCGAGACTGTCACCAAGGCCCGCGTCGAATCCACGACGTTATGACGGTTGTCGCGTTGTACCGCATTTGCACTTGGGGTTGACCCGTGCGACCGGCGAAGTTATCGACCCGATCGTGGAACACTTGGAGGATCGGCGCATGGTCGCAAAGCGGATGATGTTCTTGGCGGTGTTGCTTCTTTCCGGTTGCGGGCTTTGCGACCGCTATTGCGAACGGCAACGTGATCGATGCCACAACTATTACAGCCAGCCGCAATGCGCCCCCGCACCGGCCAACTACAACAACTGTGCGCCGTCAGGTGTCGTCCCGGTGCCACAATACAGCGGCTATCCTCAACCGGCTCAACCGTATTGCCCATGAGTGGTTGATACATCAGGACCACAACACTTTCGGCCGCTTGGCCATCGTTTGAGCGACTGCCAAAACGACAGAACGCCGTAGTCAAACC
>JANLTA010000311.1:0-4905 GCA_031362705.1 Gemmataceae bacterium
GCACGTGAAATTCCCCAAGCTCATCTGGGCGGACGCGGCCTATCGAGCCGTGGTGTCGTGGGCCTTGTACCGATGGGTGTGGATTGTCGAGGTCGTCTGCGGCGAACCAGGCCAAAAAGGTTTCGTCGTGCAACCGAAACGTTGGATTGTCGAACGAACTTTCGGCTGGCTCAACCGCTCACGACGACTGTCAAAGGACTATGAACAAACAATAGAAAGTTCCCGTGCTTTCGTTCTCGTGGCTATGATTCATCTCATGGTCAAGAGACTATAAAAACTCGCTTTTTGGACACGCTCTAAGAGACGCATTGAATGACCCGTCAATGTTGGTGCAGGTCTATTGCGCGCGGGCGCTTTGGAAGATTGAGAGAAATCAGGACGTCTTTTCAGTCGTGAAGTCTGCATGGCGAACAAACCAAAGCGACCTCAGAGGTGCAGTCAATGATGTCCTCTCCGATTTGCAAATCGATTCGACTGAGGATCCTGATCCATTAATTCGCCAGCAAGCGTCTGACGCAATTGCTGCGATTACGGGAAACAGGTGAGGAACGCAGGACGGTGGTCTCCTGATTTATTCCCCTCCCTCGAAGGGAGGGGTTAGGGGAGGGATTCATTCGCCATGCCCATTGATAAGCGCCGCAACACTGCCAATGCGATTGAAACCGCGCGTCGCCTGCGCCGAGACATGACCTGGCCCGAGAAGCAGTTTTGGAGTCGGGTCAAATCAAGTCAGTTTCTGAATCTGAAGTTTCGCAAACAGCATCCCTTGGGACCGTTTGTCGTCGATTTCTACTGTGCCAGCGTTCGCTTGGTCGTGGAAATCGACGGCGCTAGCCACGTGGACACGGAAGCCGATGCAGGTCGGCAGCGATATTTGGAGAGTTTGGGACTGATGGTCGTGCGCTATTCCAATGATGAAGTGTTGCAAGAGTTGGACTGGGTGATGGAAGACTTGAAACGGCGGCTGAGCGCGAAAGGGAATTGAATCCCTCCCCTAACCCCTCCCTTCGAGGGAGGGGAACCGGAGGTAATCAATACTTGGGTACTGCCGTGCCACTTACATGTTTCATCTTACGATAGTGTTCTCCGGACTTATTCCCCTCCCTCGCAGGGAGGGGTAGGGGAGGGATTCACTCGCCATGGCCGTTGATAAGCGCCGCAACACTGCCAATGCGATTGAAACCGCGCGCCGTCCTCTGACAGGGCCAGTCGCTAACATGCCTTTGCCAGATTGAAGGAATGGCGTCCAGCGCTCACATGGTTACCCAAGGCGGTAACCATGCCACGTGCCGACGTTTTTATTTCGGGATTCGGGTATATTTCTTTGAAGCCGTATCGTACTTCCATCGCTGTTTCGCTGTCTCGACTTCCAGTGCACCAACCAACAAGGTAAATGGTTGCGGATCGCCCCCGTGAAATCCGAGTCTATTGAAAAACCCATAGATAAATACGTCCGCCTTTGACCCTTCCAGTGCTCCCAACTCATGAGATAGTGCGGCATCGTCCATAAACTGACATAACACGAATCTCGGTTTGTCCAATCTCGATTTGTCCCCAGTCGAAGTTGCTAGATCGGGCAGCCTCATCTTTACGGCGAAGTTTCCGTTGTCCATACTTACGACATTCGCAATTGTTCCTCGCACGTTGACATGCATGTTGTCTTTGTCTGCGTATTTCTTTTCGACCTCGTTTTGGGGCAAGACCCAAGCATCGCGAAGAATGTCATCCGCCCAGACCCGTTTGATGTCGGATGCAACCTTTGTCTTGGCCTGCTCCAGTTTTGGCGCTTCAACCTTTTTTGCCGGCGAGGTATCGTGCTTGGCTACGGCTTGGGGCGCGCCTGCTACAGTTGGGTATTGCGAAACTGTCTCTAGCTCTGCAGCCTTATGCTTTACAACCAAGATAATCCCGATTACGAGAACTAGGGAAAAGCCCACGATTATCGCCGTCCATTTTGCAACGCCTTTGTTTGGCGATTTCCTGGCACCGTCAGGCACCGCCGTTGCCATGGCCATAGGCTTGGGTGATTGTGACAGGCAATCGTCAATCGTTGCAAGAAATCGAGCGCCGCATTTGCATGCCAACTTTTTGCCGATCTTGTCCGGCTCAATTGTGTAGACCTTTCGACAGTTCGGACAGGCAATGGATAGCATGTTTGGAGCCTTGAAAGGGTATGCCGACAGCATATTGCAAAAGTCGGATCGGCAAAGCCCGTGAACAAGGCTGACTTATCCGACGCCGTTCTTCTCCGATAAAACAGTATCTCGCCTGCGTTTGGTCGTTGGAGCGAACCTTGTGGCATTTATGCAAGTCCTTTTCTTCCCTGGCTGAATCTTGATGGAGAAGACCTAATGGTCCATGCTGCAACGATGGCGTGCGTCCAAAAAGCAGAATCCCTCATTGCCCAAGGCTCGGCGGATTCAATGCGATATGCAACTCTGCAGCTTCGAATGGGAATCGAGTACCTTTTTTATGAGCTTATACCTCTTTACCGAGAAGAACTTCCCGACGATATTTGCACGTCAAAATGGAGGCCGCAGGAGATTATTGATTCACTCCTCGAATGTAATCCCGATGTCGATAAGGATGCGCGTATAGCAATCGGTGACAGTGACGCCGAAGGCAATTTGAGTTCTCCTGCGATCGTGAGAGAAGTGAAATCACCAAACAAGCGCCTTTTAAGGCAGCACTACCATCGGCTTGGTTCCTATCTTCATGCTCCGGTGAACTTGGTTCAGCCGGAAATTGCAAAGTGGAAATCGGAACTTGACAAGGCGCTTGGGTGCCTAAAGGAATACAAGAACGATCAGATGCTGGCCAACATTGGGCCAAAAGTTAAAATCCCATGCGAATGCGGCCGAGTTATCAAACGTAATCTTCACGGCGTCAATGTTACGGGCGAGATGAAATGTCCGAATCCGCAATGCCGTGCCGTTTTCGATGTCCGTGTTGAGAACAATCAAACTCACTTTACGATGCGCCAAACGACCTATGAATGTCCTTTTTGTCACACGGACAACTTTGTGCCTACAGGCCGGATATGTGATGGAATGCCAATCACTTGCGCTAAATGCGAAAAACGAGTCGTTGTGCGGTCCAGATTTGCCTTGGAATTACTCGATGCCCAATCGCATTCAGAAGGGCATGGTTAGTGCGGCAACGGCTGGTAACATGGTTACCGCGTTTGGTGCCTTGTGAACCCTTCCCGGGCAAATGCACGCAGCCAACCGCCAGTACAACCGACGTCATGTCATCTCAACTTGCCCCGAAGCGCAAGACTTGCCAACAATTCAACGATGCCGACCATCCCCCGCGCACCCGAGTTCGCTTGCTTCCACAATCGTGCATTTCTCGGCCGCAATCGGAGCCGGCACTGGGTCATTGAGGCCACCACCGTATTTCACCTCGCAAAACCAACACAATCGACTTGTATCGGTAAGACTCGCTCAATCGTTAGCATTCTGTTGACCGCGGCATCACAACCGGTGCCCTGCCGTTTTTGTCGACCGAGTTGGCACGGCCATTGCGTTGCCTTTCCATCGACTCAACTGAAGGAGCACGCCATGCGCAACCGACTCATCGCTATAGTACTTGCCATACTCGTTTTGCTTCAGTCCGGCTGTGCCGCGGACTTTCGTGCCGGGGGAGAGCATCGGGGCGTGGCGGCCGGGGCTGCCGTCGGACCAGTCGATCCGCTCTACCACAGCCCGCCCAGGTGAGGGCACTCAACTAGATCGACCCGCCAAACCGCAGGCGGAACTGAATGAAGTCGCTGGCGGCGACCGCGCCATCGTTATCGAAGCCGAAGGTGGAGTTAGTGCCGCCAAGTGCGAGGCGGAATTGGATGAAGTCGTTTCCGGCGACCGTACCCTCCCCCAGGTGGGAGATGAATCGGATACACGATTGAAAGGAAATCGGGATTACAGTTCAAAGCCTGTTACGGTCCACGTAAATGGGACCACTACCGACGTGTTGAAGTCGTCGCCGAAACCCCAGCCGCCGTCGATGAAACCTGAAAAGAAGTTGCTGGAGTTGAGGTTGAGAGTGTCGTCGCCGCCGTTGAGGTAAATGTAAAGTTTGCTGGCAGGGGCAAACGCGGTGGCGTTGATGTTGACAATGTCATCGCCGCCGCCGGTTTGGAACACGATCTGATTTCCAGAGCAGGTTCCACCAAAGTTGATGACGTTGTCACCGTTGCCCAGGACCACGCTCAGGTTGCCGCCGACGTAACCATCGAAGGAACTGGTGAGGGCACTGCTGATGACGTTGTTGCCGTTGGCCGCGCTCATGGTGAAACTGCCGAGCGTGAAGGCCCTGCTGTCATAATTGACGGCGTTATCTCCCGAGCCGAGTGACATGCTGACATTGCCGAAGAAAGTCATGTTGTCGTTGTCAGCAAGGTCGTCGATGGCGAAGACGGAATCGTTGCCGGTCCCGGATGTGAAGTTGGTCGTCCCGCCGACGACCGGTGCCGCCAAACCGGGAATCTGCGTCCCGAGGAAGAAGATGTTGTTGCCATTGGCGAATGCCGTCGTCAGGTTGGTACCGATGGTCGTGCCGTCGTTCAGGATCAGCGCGTCTGGTGCAAAGGAACCCGCCGTGCTGACCGCAGTCAAACTTCCGCCGATCTTGGCAAATGTCTCCACGAGGAAGCCGAAGGCAGGCGTTGGATTATTGGCAACGACATTGCCGCCGACCGTAGCCAGTGCCGGGCTGCCCGGATCATAGAAACCGATAGACACGAAATCCACGTTGGTAACGGTGATGTTGGTTTGCACGATCGAACCTGGAACCAACTCAAATGTGTCCGGGCCGGCGTTGAATTTGGTGGTGACAAACACACTGCCGTTGACCTGAACTGGCAGGTCAACTCCGGTAGCGAGACTCGGCCGGCCGATCGAGATA
>JANLTA010000782.1:0-2445 GCA_031362705.1 Gemmataceae bacterium
CCTGATACGGTTTAAGCCGTATACCGCATTTCCAGTGCGGCGCCTTCGACCACTCGGCCACCTCTCCGGGTAACTGCTTTTTACGGCCGCCGACGTGATGCGGCCAATCGTGTTACTCCACGCCGTCTTTCACGATAGGACCGTTGGTTTTGCCCGAGGGTTCGAGTTCGCTGGCTTTCTTCAGCTTGGGTTGCGGCCGGGCTTTCCAGGCGGACACATCGTTGGACAACACATCCACGGCTTTTTCGAGTTGCAGGTCTTTGCCGGCCGGCATGTCGCCGGGGTTTGGCCACACGATGTGGTGCGGGACCGCGCCATTCAGTTCCATATCCCGGCCATCGCCGGGCAGGTACCAGCCGCGGAACGGCAGCCGTAGCGTGCCGACATCCATGATCTGAGCGGCCCCGGTGCTGATGACGCCACCGGCCGTGGGTACGCCAACGACTTGGCCGCGCTTCAGCGTCTTGATGGCGTGGCTGAAAATCTCGGCGTTCGAGAAGCTGTTTTGATTGCACAGCACGACGATCGGCTTGTTCCAGCAGGCGTAGACCTTGCGATCCTGGGGATAGCCCTGGCCGCCGCCGCGCGGAACGGTAATGGCGTGTTCGGGTTGGCATAGCGCCGTTAGCAAGTGGTCGGCGGTGGAGCCGCCACCGTTTTCGCGCACATCGATGATGAGGCCATCCTTGCCGTGGCCCACAGCGAATAGCTCGTTCTCAAATCGCCAAAAGCTGGGCATCGCCATCGCGTCGATGTGCAGATAGCCGAGCGTGCCGTTGGACGCTTTTTCCACGGCCGCGCAGTTGTTGTTCGTCCATTGCTTGTACAACATGCCGCGGGCTTGCGTGAAGGAGATGGGCCGGATGCTGACATCGCGTTCTTTCTGATCACTGCCGACGACCTTGAGCGATAGCTCGCGGTTGGGCGGGCCGTTCAGCACCCGGGTCAGGTCCATGTTCATTTGCACCGGCGTGCCATCAATGGACAGAATCACCTCACCCGGTTGCAAGCGCGAGCGGTTCTGATCGGCCGGGCTGCCGGGCAGCACATCGCGCACTTTGAGGCCGGGGCCGGCAAAGGACTGATCAAAACGCGCCCCGAGGTGCGCGGTGGTTTCGCTCCATTTCGCGCCGACGCCCGGTTCGGCTGGCGGCGCATTGCGCGCTGCAAAAGCCGCGGCACCACCGGCAGTGAAGCCAAGGTGCGAGCCATTCAACTCGCCGAGCATGAGGTTGACGACGGTGGCCAGCGTGTCCGTGTCCGGTGCTTCTTTGGCCATTTCCATGTACTTAAGGCGGATAGCATCCCAATCACGGTTGCCGAGCCGCTCATCGTAGAAGTTGTCGCGCATCGTCCGCCAGCTCATATCGAATGCGGCAGCATACTTTTGCCCGCGATCGAAATCCTGAAGCGCTTGGAAGCGGTATTCGCTGGAACTCGCAATATCAAAGGCGGCCGCATTGTTCGCTGAGGCGACCGCCACAGCTGGAGTCGGCGTCGCGCCGGCACGTCGACCGGCGGACGGAGTAGCCGTTGCGGCTGCCGCTGGCGCTGAACCACCTGGCAATGGCATCCGAAGCGTAAAACTTGCGGGGAGTCCACTGACCATCCAAACGATCTGGTTGGAGCGCAACCAATGAGCGCTGGTGCCGACAATGCTGTTCAAAAGGCGCGGCTTCGCATCTTCGGGCATATCGATGGCATACGTCGCTCGTTTCCCTTCGATCGTAGCAGTAAATGCGAGCCGCTTGCCATCCGGCGACCAGAACAAATCCGTTTCCTGCGACTCGGGTATGGAGACGACATGGATGCGGTCGTGAATCTTATCGAAATCAATAGCAACAACCGGCGGCGCAGCCGGGGCGGGCCGACCGGAGGCCGGCGACACCGTCGATGCTGCCGGCTCACCCGTCGGGTTTGGCCGGGCTTTCTTCATCTTGTCGAGCGCCTTCTCAATGGTACGGTCGCGGCTCGTCGCTTCATCGTCTTCGGCACGCAACCAGACGTAATGAATGTCAGCCTCTTCGGTGCCGCGTCGGCCGACCCAGGCGATGCACTTGCCATCGGGCGACCAAGTGGGCAGGCGATCTTCAAATGGCGTCCGCGAAAGGTTGAATGCAGGCCTCGAACCATCGACGGCGGCAACCCAGATGTCGCGGTTGAAGTCGTCATCCTCGGCGGAGTACACGAGCCACTTGCTGTCCGGCGACCAATTGCACTCGATCCCGGAGAACGATTTCACCATGCGATGGTCATTCTTACCATCAACATCCATGATCCACAGATCACCGCGATCGCGCAGGTACGCCAGCGATTTGCCATCCGGGCTGAGTTTCAGCCGGGACTTCACGGCTTTGTCCTGCGTCAATCGGCTGAGCTTGAAGTCATTGTTTTGCCACCACCACTTCGCCTTATCGGCCCGCTCGGCCTTCCAGATATTGCATT
>JANLTA010000787.1:0-1779 GCA_031362705.1 Gemmataceae bacterium
TGCGTCCTTGCTGCCATCAAAATATGGCTTGATAAATGCGGTAACAATCAGCGTAACGACCCCTGCAATCAGCATCAGGATCAAAGTGCGATTGAACAATTTAGGCTCTGCACCAAGTTTGCTGATTTGGTCGGTGTCTTGTTAACTCGCTAAATTAGCAGTTGGCCGCCCATCGTCAAGGAGGATCTTCTATGTGCGAACAGGACCAACTGGCTTTCTGGACCAAACTGCTCAACCTCGACGGCTTCCAGGTCGTTCACGAGGAACGGACTGCCGTGGATGAACCACGCCGCTTCACCGTCATCCCGAAGGCCCCCCTGGGCGTGTGTCCCCATTGTGGTCAGCTCGGTGAAGATATTCACCGACGCACCGAGTCGGATCGGGTCCACGACCTGCCCATCGGCGAGCGGGCTGTGGAACTCACGGTCCGCATCTACCAGTATTGGTGCGCTGGCTGCGACCGAGCGTTTACGCCGCCGATCCCGTTTCTGGCCCCGGGCGCCCATGGCACGGAACGCTTCCTGGAACAAGCCCGGCAATTGATTGGCTTCGGCGACATTGCCAACGCCGCCGCTTTCCTGAAGGTATCCGAGAGCAGCTTGGGCCGGTGGTATTATGACTATCTCGAACGACGACAGCAGCAGCCGACCGGTCCCACAGTCAAGCCGATCCGCCAACTGGGGATCGACGAACTGTCGCTAAAAAAAAGCACCGGCAGTTCGTCGCCGTGATTATCGACCACACGAATCGCCGCGTGCTGGATGTCCTGGAAAACCGCGAGAAAACCAGCATCATCGCCTATCTGGCGGCGGGCAAAGCCAGCGGCCTGTTCGCCCAATTGGAGGAAGTCACCACCGACATGTGGGATGGCTACGTGACGGCGGTGCGGGAGGTTTTTGGCGACACGGTGCGCGTGACCATTGATCGGTTCCATGTGATGAAGAACTTCCAGGAGAATCTCACGGATGCTCGCCGACAGATTCAGCGTGAGTTGGCCAAGGACGAGGCGCAAGCGCTGAAGGGCACCCGCTGGTTATGGGTGACCAATTGGGAGAACCTGAACGCGGAACAGCAGGCGGAACTGACCCAGCTCAAAGAACGCTTTCCCCGTTTGCGGGCGTTGGTGGAATACCGCGAGACCTTGCGCCAACTGTTCGAGGATCGGACGATTGTCGACGCAACCACCGGGACGGAGCGTTTGAAACGTTGGATCGAATCGGCGCGGCAGGCCGGCCTGAAGGGGTTGGACGCCTTCTGCCGGACGTTGGAGAATTGGTTGGACAAGATTGCCAACTACTTTGTCAACCGGGCCAGCAACGGCCGCACCGAAGGCTTCAATCATGCTTTACGGAACATCCTGTGGCGGGCCTTCGGCATGACGAACTTCATCCATTTTCGCCTGCGCGTGCTGGATCGTTTCGGACGGCCTAAAACAGCTAATCAGCTGATCTGACGGAGAGCCGATTTTGATTGTACACCCTTTGCCGATGTGGTATATTAGTCGACGTAAGTCCTGCCTGATACTCCGCTACACGCCTGCCGCTTCGAGGATCCACGATGCTCACCCTTCACGACGCCAATACTAGCATGACGCGCCGACAATTGCTCAGCATCGGCGGCATGGCCCTCGGCGGTCTGACGCTGTCGTCGCTGTTCGCCGCCCGCGCCGCGGCCGCCCCGGTCAGTCCGATCACCGGCAAGTCGGTCATCTTCATCTTCCAGCAAGGCGGGCCGAGCCAGTTTGAAACCTTCGACCCGAAGATGGACGCCCCGGCCGAC
>JANLTA010000904.1:0-2705 GCA_031362705.1 Gemmataceae bacterium
TCGGTTCCTTGGCTTGGTTCGGCTGTGGCTGCCACTGAACGCGGACGGTGAATGGTCCGTCGAAAGCACGCCTGACAGTTTGGACGCCGACCGAATCGGCGTACTGGCGAGCAACGGTGTCAACCGGGTCTCCATCGGCGCTCAGTCATTCAACGCGGCATCGCTGGCGGCCTTGGATCGGCAACACGCCTCTGAGGACATTTCCCCGGCTCTGGATCGTGTCCGCCGACGGATCGACAATGTCTCGTTGGACCTGATCTTCGGCGTGCCGGGCCAGTCGCTCGGCGATTGGCAGGCCGACTTAGCCCAGGCGGCAGCGCTGGAACCAACGCATATATCGTGCTACGGACTGACGTTTGAGAAGGGCACGCCGCTGTGGAAGGACCAGCTGGCGGGCCGGGTTACCGGCGTGGACGAAGAAACCGAGCGTCGCATGTACTTGTACGCTCATGATCGATTGACCGCGTTTGGCTATGAACATTACGAGATCTCAAACTATGCGCGGCCCGGTAAGCGTTGCCGGCATAACGAGACTTACTGGGCCAACGAGTCGTATCTCGGGTTCGGTTTGGGTGCGGCACGGTACGTTGATGGCCGGCGGGAATTGAACACACGCAGCTTGGATGAGTATCTAAGTCGGATGGCCGCGGGCCGATCCCCAGTCATTCAAAGCGAGTTACTGGAAGGCGAGGACCGGGCACGAGAAACGATGAGCGTGCAAATCCGCCGGCGCGAGGGCGTGAGCCGACGTGACTTCCTTCTGCGAACTGGGATTGAACTGGACGCGCTGGTCGGAACGGCACTCACGCGGATGGTTGGCCTCGGATTGCTTCAAGACGATGGACAAAGCGTGGCGCTGACTCGTGACGGGTTATGCGTTGCCGACACGGTGATCACGGAGCTGTGGGCCGGCCAAAGATAAGCCCTGCCGGTCGTGCGGCTCGGCGAAGCTGAGAAACCTACACGCGAGACGACGCGTGTACCGCTCGCGTCGGGCGGGGCGGTCGGGAAATTAGCCCTTGGAAAAAAGATTGGCCTTGGCAAGGCAGGTCGGCGGGTAAGGTTGTGTGCGGGGTGGATTTCGTGTCCACCCCAATTCCGCACCCCGACGGCGCACCATGGTTGCCTTGGCCCCCTACAACCCGACTCGCCGCGCGCGGTCGGACCGACTTCGGAGGGGCAACAGCTTGTGCGGCATAGCAGGCATCATTGATTTGGCCGGTCGGCGGAAAGCTCCGCCAGGCGCAGTGGCGCGAATGGCCGCCGCCCTCATCCATCGCGGTCCGGATGAAGATGGTTTTTTCGAGGCCGAAGGCGTCTCATTGGCCAGCCGGCGGCTGAGCATCATCGGCGTCGTCGATGGCAAACAACCCATTACGAATGAATCCGGTTCCGCGCAAATGGTCGCCAACGGCGAGTTGTTCGACTACGTCGAGAAACGCGCCGAGCTGCAAGCGCTGGGCCATGTCTTCCGCACTTCTACGGACGTGGAGATCGTGCCGCACCTATGGGAGCAGCACGGCGAAGGGATGTTCGATCACATCCGTGGTCAGTTCGGCTTCGCACTTTACGATGCACCCACTCGCCGCATTATTCTGGCTCGCGATCGCATCGGTATCGTGCCGCTGTTTTGGACAACCGTCCGCGACGGCGGCGGCGAATGGCTGCTGTTCGCATCCGAAATCAAGGCCCTGCTTGTATCGGGCATGGTGAAAGCCGAGGCGGATCACAAGGGCCTCAACGGCATCTTCACGTACTTCGCGATGCCGGGACCGCGAACATGCTTCGCCGGCATCTCGTCGTTGCCGCCTGGTCATTGGTTAGACATTCGTCTTGGCCCCGATTCCCGCGGCGACCGGCTACAACCTAAGACGTTTTGGAAGCTCGACTTCCCGGATCACGGCCAGGAGATTGATGGCCCGGAAGACAGGATCGTCAGCCGTTACGAAGAGTTGCTGTACGCATCGGTGCAACGCCGGCTCCGCGCTGATGTGCCCGTGGTGTCGTACCTCAGCGGTGGCGTCGATTCGAGCATCGTGGTGGCGATGGCGGTGAAGGCGCTGGGCCGACCTCTACCAACGTTTACCATTGGCGTGCAAGCAAAAGGTCTGAACGAAGAACGTGAAGCCGAAATCGTCGCTCGCCATGTCGGATGCGAACAGTTTGTCGTACCGTTCGATGCCCAGGACGTGATGGCCGGCTATCCGGAGTTGATCCGCACGGCCGAGATGCCGGTGATGGACACATCCTGCGCGGCACTGCTGGCCTTAGCCCGCGACGTGCATCGCCGGGGTTACAAAGTCGCGCTCACCGGCGAAGGCTCGGATGAATTCCTCGCCGGCTACCCGTGGTTCAAGGCCTATAAGATCTTTGACGCCTTCAACAAGATCCCGGGAATTCGATTAGCGCAACACGTTCGCCGCGCGGTCACAAGGCTTTCCGGATTGCCCGTGTATCCGTGGTCCACGGTCACGCGCAACGACGCGGCCGTCTGCGGCTACGGGCCATGGAATGAAGTCTACGGCCTGATGAGCACATCGCGGTTGCTGTTCTACTCACAGCAGATGAACGAACAGGTCGGCGATTACAACTCTTACGAAGACCTTGGTTTCGACACGACACGCATGGCCAAGTGGCATCCGTTTAATCGTGGCCTGGCGCTGGGTGTACGTGTGATGCTGCCCGGGATGTTGCTGCAATGCAAA
>JANLTA010001006.1:0-3619 GCA_031362705.1 Gemmataceae bacterium
GCCGTTGTGAACCCAGACTTCGTATTTGCCGGTTGCCAGGTCCGATGGGAGTTCAAAGTCAATCTTGTACGGGTTGGCGTCACCAATCGTCACCCATTGTCCTGCCGTCGGTGGACTGGTCACGGGTTGCAGATAAACCGCTTCGAGATCGTCTTTTAGCAATAGATTCAAACCGTAAACCGATACCGTCTCTCCGATCGCAGCGACATTTGGCCCGACCCACGTCGTTTCCGCTTTGTTGATGGCGACAGGCCGGCCGAAGCCGTCGGCGTTACCCGGCCAAACGAGGTACATCTGTTCCGCAAAGAGATTCTTGGATAGCGTGATCGCCGCGCGTGGCCCATCCAGACGCAGCACGTCGGCGTTGGTCAGAACCGGACTCGGAGGACCGCCGGTCTTGATCGTTTGACCGTAGACCATGAACTCTGTGTCCTTGCCCGCTTCAACGCCCTGAAAAGTGGTTAGGGCGTTGCCAGTGAGTGCAATTGTTTGATCGGGGCCGCCGGTGCGCGTCCACTCAGCAATTGTAGCAGCCGACGGCAGCAGTGTGGACGATACCGGCGGCGAAAACGAATCGAAGTTCGAGGGCAAGGCCGGATTACTATACGGATGCGGCGGATTAAAACCGAAATCAGGAAATAGCACCGTCGGGGTCACGCGGCTTTCAAGAACATCAAACCGCAGCCAGGTGCGGCTCAAACGGCGACGTGCCTTCGTTGTGGTGGGATTGGCGCGCAGCGTGGTCTGTGACATGGGGGAACCTCAGTTATGGGGAATTTTGGATTGCTGATTTTTGATTTTGGATTGCGGATTTGCCGCTTGCGGCTTAGCCGCGAACCGAAATGTCGCGGTAACCACACAGCGCGCGCAAAGAGAGCGTCGCTGTGTATTCGAAAGAAGGCAATTGTCGTGACATGGGCCGAGGCTGCTAGGCTATGGGGACGGCCAGATACGGTGATCTTGGACAGTCGAATCGAATTAGGCAAGTAGCGCTCAAAAGAATTCTACAGAATTTCTTAGCGGCCGAATCCGGCCGGCAAGCGAGCGTCGGAGCGTAAGCCCGACGTAAAGTCTGCCTCGCCGTGAAAACCAAATCCACGTCGAGCTGACGCATCGACGCTCGCCAACAAATCGCCGGTAGCGATTGACTTAAGCACCGCCGCCGACACGGCAACAAAATTGCGAATGAGAATCAACAACGGCACGGATTCGAATTGCCCGACCACCTTCAACCTAAACTCTTAACAGCACTCGCGGGCAGTCGGGCAACGGCGATTCTACTGAATCCGCAGTGGTAGCTAGAGCGGGCCATGCCAATTTTTTGGGCGCGGCCGTGACGTTTCGGGCGGCAGCGAAGTCAAATCAGCATGGCCCACGGCTCCGCGCAAAAGCGAATCACGGCGGCAATTTCCTTCCGCCTTTGTAAGTTGACGATTACCGCGATTCCCGGTACGCTTCTCGACGGAAACCCCGAGGATGGTTGATGTTACATGTGGTGGCGGCGTTCTTAGCACGGTTGGTCTATGGCTTGCGGGTTTCCGGCCGCGCTTTTCTACCTGAAACAGGCCCGGCACTGATCGTCTGCAATCACGTCAGCTATGCCGACGGCGCGATATTGATGGCCGCGTCACGCCGCAAAGTCCGCTTCATCATTGACGAGCGATTTGTCAGCAAAGGGTTCCTGGGCTGGTTTCTCCGCCGCATTGGCGCCATCCCGATGCCGCGCTCCGGGCCGAAGGGTCTGCGCGCGGCGATGCAAGCGGCAATCGACTTTCTTAAACAGGGCGAGTTGGTCGTCATCTTCCCGGAAGCGTATCCGACACGCTGCGGAACGCTGCTGCCCTTTCGCCGTGGCTTTGAGCGGATCGCCGCGCTGGCCTATGTCCCGGTGATTCCCGCTTGCATCGATCGCATGTGGGGCAGTCGCTGGGGTTACGCCGGCGGCAAGTTATTGTGGAAGCGATCCCAGCGCGGCTCCGGCCCTGTCCAAGTTCGCTTCGGCCCGCCGTTACCGCCAAACGCCGGCGCCTTCCAGGCCCGCAGCGCTGTGCAGGAGTTGCTCGCCCAATCCGCGATCGATCGTGCCAGCGAAATGCGGCCGGTACATCGATCCTTCGTCCGCAACGCGGCAAGCCGACCTTTCCGCCAATGCTTAATCGACACCACCGGCACCGGTCGCGAACTGACCTACGGCAAGACGCTGACGGCGGCGCTCTGCCTGGCCAAGTTGTTGCGCCCGATTCTCGGCGTCGAACACATGGTGGGCATTTGGCTGCCCTCCAGCACTGGCGGCGTCCTCGCAAATCTCGCCTTGTGTCTGCTTGGTAAGACGGCCGTGAACCTCAACTACACCGCCGGCACGGATGCCGTGCAATCCTCAGTTCGACAGTGTCACCTCCGGCATGTGTTGACCTCGAAGAAATTTCTCGCCAAAATGCCCGGCAACTTCGGTGACGATGTCACGCAAATCATCCTCGAAGACCTGTTGCCGCAAGTTGGCCGCTGGACCAAACTGCGATATTTTCTTTCCGTGATTCTGTTACCCGGTTGGTTGTTGGAACTGTTGTTGGGACTGCGCAAACACAAGCCGGATCAACTGGCCACGGTGGTGTTTTCCAGTGGATCGACCGGCGAACCCAAAGGCATCATGCTGACCCATGCCAACATCGCATCCAATGTTGATGCCTTTCTGGAACACGCCCATTTCGTCCCCGGCGACCGCGTCCTCGGCGTGCTGCCGTTCTTTCACAGCTTCGGCTACACCGTAACAATGTGGGGCCCGCTCGTCATCGGCGCATCGGCGCTGTACCTGCCTGACCCGCGCGCAGCCAAGGAAGTCGGTGACTGGGCCGCCAAGAAAAAATGCACCGTGATGGCAGCGACCGCGACATTCATGCGCTTCTACCTTCGCCGCTGCAATCCTGACGACTATCAGTCGATGCGACTGATGGTCTGCGGCGCGGAAAAGCTGCCAATGGCGCTGGCCGACGAATTCGCGGCCAAGTTCGGCGTGCGGCCGCTCGAAGGCTATGGCTGCACGGAACTGTCACCGGTGGTCAGCGTCAACATGCCCGATGAAACCATCGCCGGTCTGACGCAGGTACGCTCAAAGAGCGGCACCATCGGTCATCCCCTACCGGGTATCGCGTGCAAAATCGTTCACCCGGAAAGCGGTGAAGCATTGCCGGAAGACACGGAAGGCTTGCTCCTGGTCTTCGGCCCGAATGTGATGCTGGGCTATCTGCGCCGCGACGATCTCACTGCCAAGGCCGTCCGCAATGGTTGGTATATCACGGGCGACATTGGCCACATTGACACTGATGGCTTTATTACGCTCACGGGGCGGCAATCGCGATTCGCCAAAGTCGGCGGCGAAATGGTGCCACTGGAACGACTGGAAGAAGAACTACAGGCGATCCTCAATAGTAATGATCGCCTCGTGGCGGTGACTGCCGTGGCCGACGAAAAGAAGGGCGAGCGCATTGTCGTACTGCATCTCGATCTGCCCGAAAACACGACGCCCAAGTCGCTGAGCGATTCGTTGAGTGCTCGTGGTCTGCCTAATCTGTGGGTACCCGGCGAACGCGATTTTTACAAGATCGAGCAGATGCCGCTTCTG
>JANLTA010001028.1:0-3869 GCA_031362705.1 Gemmataceae bacterium
CCATCAGTGACCCGCAACATCGGCGAGCCTTCCTTCATGCGGTTGCTGAGGAAGCCTTCGGCTTCCACCAGTTTCCGCGCGGCGGGATTCATCAACGGCAATGCGCGTTTCAACACCTTTTTGATTTGCTTGGCTTCCGCGGGTGGGACGGGTGGCCGACCGTTCTTGCAGCAGATGCCTTCGCAGCCCCGTCCAAACGTGCATTCAAACGTCGCTTCCTTGAGATTCACCACCGGCAAACTGTGCGCCATGTCGTCCTTCCTAGATATATCGATCTATCATTCCCACGAACCGACTTCGACGCCGACTGGCTCAACCATCTTCGTCGCCCCGCGATCCAGGGCGTTGCGCACCATTTGCACGGCCACGGTCTGCAATGTCAGGTTGGCCGTCTCCAGGCAATCGGCCAGGCCGCCGACCGGGCTGAAGTCTGGGTTCGGATTCACTTCGATGATGTACGGTTTGCCCTCGGGCGTCACCCGCACATCCACACGGGCCAGGTCACGGCACCCGAGCAACTGGTACGCCTTCTTGGCAATACTGTCGAGCTTCTTGCGTATGGCAGGGTCAATCTTCGGACGATAGTCGGGCGGCGTCGCTTCAAAATCCTTGGATTCCGTGTTCCACTTCGAGTCGTATGTGATGATGCCCCACTGATTGTCCCGCGTGAACGTGTACTCGTACGGCGGCAACACGGTCAGTTTCGGAGCCTCGTACAGTGCGATGTTGAATTCGCGGCCGGGGATGAACTGCTCGACTAGAGCTGGCGGGCCAAACTCCTCAATGATGAACTCGACTCGTGCCCGGTATTCCTCGTCGTTGGTGACGACACTGTTCTGAGCGACGCCGACGCTGGCGTCTTCACACGCCGGCTTGACAATCACCGGCCAACCAAGTCGATTTGCTTTTGCCGGTAGCCGTTCGACCACAGCGAACTTGGGCGTCGCCAAGCGTGCCGATTGCAACAGCCGCTTGGTCAACGGTTTGTCGCGGGCCATCACCAAACATTGATGCGGGCAGCCGGTGTAAGGCAAACCCATCCATTCGAGCAACCCGGCGGCAAACGCCTCGGTGGTGCTCATCTCGGGCACGCCTTCAAACAGATTGAACACGACATCCGGTTCGAGTTCGCGCAAGCCGGTGACAATCTTACCCGGATCAACATGTGCCCCGAGCCGCTCGACCTCGAAGCCGGCCGCGGCCAGCACCTTGTCCGTCTCGTTGACCGTGTAAACGATCTCGTGCTCGGAGTCGGCGTCCGGATGGGTCGCCGGCAATGTCGGTTCGTTGTAAAGGATTACGACGCGTGTCATGTAAGACGTTGTATCAATGCGACGGCGAATGGCAGTTCAAAGATACTCAACTTTGTTTTGCACGTCATCAGGTTCGAGCCGGTTCCACATTTCCATAATTCGAACGATCACCTGGCCGATTGTGCGACGCGAGCCATCGAAAAAACAAATTCCAGCGTGAATAACGCCACTCGCATGAATTGCCAAATAATCGTCATCTTCAGTCACGATCACTCGACCTGCGGCCGTCGCATGAGCGAGTTGCACATCATCAGTTTGACCGCGCAAGCCGGCTTCGGTAGTCGTTGTCACGTCCACGCCTCGCGACCGCAAACCTCGCGCGATGGCGCCATTGACATTTTCATCGAAGTGGAAGCGGATCGTACGGGTCACGTACGTCTCCCAAGATTATTTCTAATTTGGACGGCGGCGTGTTGGCTCGTAGGTTCCTTACGAATTGTTCGTCGGCTGCCATCTTTGCTCGGATTGCATCTTTGTTGGCGTAATAATATGCGAGTGCGGCATAGATCTTTTCCAATGAGAGTTGCGGATAATTCTCAAGTATCTGTTCGACAGACATGCCCATGTCTTCATGCCAAACTGCAACATCACGCACGCGGATATTGTGGCCAACAAGCATAGCTTTCGGCCCTGAGGCACCCTCACGAATCTCAATGAGACTATCAAGCCCAATAGAGGTTGGCGGCGCGGGTGCGGTTTCTGTGGCGGTCATAATTCCATTATACCCGAAGTCCCAGCCGGTGCACGGCGGAATCGACGACGGTATTGACCAGCTGGGCATGCGACATGTTCATGGCCCGCGCGATTAGCACGATGTCGCCCGTCTCGGCGTTGAGGCCGGGCAGCGGGTTGGCCTCCAGGAAATACGGCACACCGTCGCGGATGCGGAAGTCGATGCGGGAAATGTCGCGGCAACCCAATGCGCGATAAGCGGCCAGGGCGTTGGCGTCCAAAGGCGAGTTGGGA
This sequence comes from Gemmataceae bacterium, assembly GCA_031362705.1. GTDB lineage: Bacteria > Planctomycetota > Planctomycetia > Gemmatales > Gemmataceae > JAIBBI01. The sequence continues at coordinate 2,280 of JANLTA010001028.1, forward strand.
TCGGGTTTCCGATACTCATACCGAACTTGATTCTCCCAATCGCGCTTCACTTCCAGGCTGTACACAAACTCGGCGGTCGGCTTCTTGGGAATGACATGCATCGCGCCAAGCACGCGCGGCGGGTCATTGCCCAACACGCCGACCGTCAACTCGTCGCCGGCAATGAACTCTTCAACCAACACCGGCTGTTCGTAGTCGCGCAACAACGCCGGCAACCGCTCGGCTAATTCGGTCGGCGAATGCACGACGCATTTGCCGCGGACACCTTTACTGGAACCTTCCCACGCCGGCTTGATGATCGCCGGATAGGGAACCGCGTTCGCATCATACGGTTGTTTGTTGGTGACAACAAAGCCCTTTGGCACCGGCACACCCGCCGCGGCAGCCAGTCGCCGCGCGACATCTTTGTCGAGCCCGACCGCCAGCGTCAGCGGGTCGCTGCCGGTGTACGGCACGCCGAGCATCTCGCACACGGCAGGCACCCGCGCTTCGCGGCTGCGACCTACGCCGGTGCCTTCGGCAATGTTGAATACCAAGTCAGGTGGGGAACGCAAAAGATGTTCGATCAGCGCCCGGCCATCGCCGAGTACGACGACGGTATGACCAAGCGACTCAAGAGCGGTTCGTAGATCGGCGATGGTGGCCGGGCTGTCGAACTCTTCCTGCCAATCGTCGGGCCGCCCCGCCTCCGAGGCGGCCGATTTCAAAGTGACCGCAAGTCCGATCTTCATTGCCTAATCATTGTTGACGTACAGCGAGATCAGACGCCCGTTCTTCTGCGCGATCGGCAACGTCGCCGGTGATGGATCGGCATCGACTTCGTTGCCATGCCGTCGGGCCAACCGTTCGTTGTGTTCCGGCACCAATGCCGTCTTCGCGCCGGTGAGCAGTGCGCTGACGCCACGGGTCCGCGTCATGTTCGACGTCGATGGCTTGTCTTCCGCCTGGTAGCGGACGAGCAAGCCTTCGTAGTTGCGCAAGACGACGGCATCGTCGGATGCGCTGACTATGTAGTTAGGCATCAGCGGAATCTTGCCGCCACCGTGCGGGCTATCGACGACGTAGGTCGGCACGCCGAGGCCGCTCATGTGGCCACGCAGGCCTTCCATGATCTCCAACCCCTTCCAGATGGAAGTGCGGAAGTGGCCCGCCCCGATCACCGGGTCGCAGTGGAAGATGTAATATGGTCGCACCTTGATGCGCAGCAAGCCACGCATCAGTTCGCGCATCGTATCGAGATCGTCGTTCACGCCCTTGAGCAACACCGTGTGGTTGTTCACCGGCATCCCGGCCCGGAGCAACGCTTTGCAGGCTCGCTCCGTTTCCGGTGTGATTTCGCGCGGGTGGTTGAAGTGCGTCTGAATCCAGACTTTCTCCGCCGACGCCAGCAACTCGATCAGGCTCGGATCGAACAGTTTCTGCGGCAGTGTCACCGGCACGCGGGTGCCGATGCGAATGACATCGACATGCTTGATATCGCGCAGATTGTCGAGGAAATACTTCAGCTTGGCGGGCGGCAGGGTCAACGGATCGCCGCCGCTGACAATCACGTCCTTGATTTCTTTGTGGTCGCGGATGTATTCGATCATC
>JANLTA010001060.1:0-2619 GCA_031362705.1 Gemmataceae bacterium
GGCAGCCGAAAGCGGCCGCAAGGCGCTGATCTTCTCGCAATGGGTCGAGCCGCTGGAACGCCTGGCTGTCGAACTCTCTGAGTACGGCCCGATGCAGTATCACGGCCGGATTCCGCAGCGCGAGCGCACCGGCATCCTGGACCGTTTTCGCGATGACAAATCCAAGCACGTATTATTGATGAGTTATGGCACGGGCAGTGTCGGGCTGAATCTGCAATTCGCCAACTATGTGTTCCTGTTTGACCGCTGGTGGAACCCCGCCATCGAAGACCAGGCCATCAACCGCGCTCATCGCATCGGTCAGAAAGAGCCGGTGTTCGTAACACGATTCATTACACAGGACACGATCGAGAACCGCATTGCCGAGATTCTCGACCGCAAGCGACGACTCTTCGACGAACTCATCTCCCAGAACGGTCCGCCACCGCGGCTGGGCCTCAGCGAAGAAGAGATCTTCGGACTCTTCTCGATACCTCACCGGCATCGTAAAGCGGCGGCATAGCTAGTCCACGCGATGCATCGGCTGGGCTTTGAGGCGTCACAATTCGCGGTATAATGCGGATACCGGAGATTGACAATGTCCGCGCACACAGCTCAAACACGTCGACGTGATATGGATGCGATTCTCTTGCGCGGCGGTCATCAACCGCGGCTGCTGAAGTGTTCGGAACCGGAATACTTATCAATCCAATCCAACCAACGCTGCGAATTTGACAACGGCATTCTGGAGGTGTTGCCCATGCCGATGACCTCGCACCAGATGATCCTTGCCGTTCTTTTTCGCCTGCTTGATGAGTACTTTAATCGCCATGATCTGGGCACAACGTTGTTTACGGGCGTGAACGTGCAGCTTTGGCCGGGCAAGTACTGCCAGCCGGACATCGCGTTCATGGCGACAGAGAATGCTGACCGAATCCACGAAGAATATTGGGAGGCGGCTGATTTGGTGGTCGAAGTTGTCAGCCCTGATGCCAAGAGTCGCCGCCGCGACCTGAAGTACAAACGGCTCGACTACGCGAAAAGCAGTATTGGCGAATACTGGATCGTGGATCCCAAAAACGAATCAATCACCGTACTCACCTTGAGCGACGGCAAGTACGCTGTCCACGGCGAGTTTGGCTTGGGCGAGACCGCGCGATCAGCGAAATGGCCAAACCTAAAAGTACCGGTTTCCGCGGTGCTTTCAGGCCGCGGACGCGATTTGTCGCGCTAGATCAGTTAGCCCGCAGCAGTTTCTCAGGGTGACATTTACGAAGCCCACCCGGTGCAACGGATGGGCTTCATTCACTTCTACTTCTTGATGTCTTCCACCACGGTCACGCTGTGCGTCACGGTGTTCGCGCCTTCGCGATAGGTGACGGCGGCGGCACTCTTCAGGCAGCTGAGCACGTCGAGCAGCGTTGCCACCTGCGCCGGGATGTCTTCCTTGCGCAACCCTTCGGGCGCGTTGTCTTTGACTTCCTTCAGCAGCGCGGGAACGCCGAGCTTTTCCACCCACGGTCGTGCCGTCTTCATCAGACCGGCGAAATCGACATAGGCGATTTCGTGGACGGCATTGCCATTAGCCAATGCCTTCCAGTCGCCCGTCAACGGCTTGCTGGTGTGCAAGCGCGTCGCATGTTGCAGCGACATCGTGATGCTCATCATGGACTTTGACACGGCGACGTTGGGTTGAATGGCCTCGTCCTGGCCCATTGGCGGGACGGGCCAGAAGTAAGCGGTGGCCGACCCGGCAGCTTGAGTCTTGGCTGCCGGTATGCCGTCGTCGGGGATGGCTCCAGCGCCAAAGGTTCGGGCGACATCCAATAGGTCGTTGACCAATTTGCGATAACCCTTGAACGCTTCGACGAGTTTTTCCGAATCGCTGACACCGAACAGCAGGCCGAGTTCCAACATCGGTAACTCCTGGCCTCCCTGCTCCAGTTCCGGGAACCACTTCTTGCTGGTCCATTTGCCGTCAAGGACCATGCCGCCCTGGGCATCGGCCAGCGCAGGCAAGAACTGCCCACCGGTTATCTCGTCGAAACGCTGCAGGAACGGCATTGCCTGCTCCATGCCGGCTTTCAATTGATCCCCGAAACCGAACTCTTCCGCGGCCGCTTCGCCGTGTCCGTAAAAGACCTTCAGCCACTTCACCATCTTCTTGTAACCGGGCGTGGCGTCTTCACCACGACCGGCCAGTGCAACCAGCGGCGTGCCGCCCATGCTGTCGGTCATGGTCAATGGCTTCAGCGCGGCCTTGGTATTGAATCGATAATTGTAGCCTTCGGTGCCGGTGCCATTAAGGAATTGGAATCCCATCGTCGCAAACGGCTTCGGCAGATCCTTCTCGAACTCTTTGAACATCGCGTCGAGGTCTTTGACAATCTTGCCGCGGAGTTCTTCGCTGAGCGGCGACGATTCCAGTCCTTCCTTGGCCTGTTTAACCATATTGGCGAGGTCTTTTGGCGAAGTGCCGGTCAGCTCAGCGAATTTCATGCTGGTGTAGTTGATTGAAACCAGACGCTTGTCAGCAAACTTGGCGAGGGGCGCGAACTCGGGCAATGTCGCGAGTGCCGGGCCTTGGCCGAACTTGGCGATGGCCGAGTTGTTACTGCCCATGCATAAAAGCACGTACTC
>JANLTA010000027.1:0-2456 GCA_031362705.1 Gemmataceae bacterium
TATGAAGCCAACGTGATTTGGAACGGGCAGCCCCGACGCGTCCCCGTGGATGAAGCGGAAACGACACCGTTGCTGGGTATGAGGATGATTGCGGGTTGTGAATTGAGCATTCAAGTGTGGACCGGCGGCGCGGTCACGATCGGCGAGGGCTAATCAGGGACTGGCACCTTTTTCAATGCACCTTGCAAAGGTGGCGGAAGCGCCTTGGCGATGAAAAACCAAGTCCGTCATAGTGCCCGAGGTCCGCGCGCTGCCCCGCTGACTGAGCAAGTGATCAATTGCTACCGCGTCACTTCAATGCCCAAAAGATGACCAAGCGCTTCTCGAAACACAGCGCCGCGATTCTTAAGGGAGTGCACGATCGCATACTCGTCGATTGCTTGAACCACTTGTGCTTCCTCGGCCGTGAATACCGTGCCGACAGCGGTTCGTTCGCTCTGTCGCGAAGCCAACTCGCGCCCTCGTTACTTCAGCTACGGCACTTCCCCCTCACCCCAACATCCCCGCGAAATTCAAATCCTTCAGCGGCGGGATTTCGCCGCGGTCGAGGTATTGGTCGTCTTCGTTGGTCAGGCGATAGCGATAGGGATCCTTGTTGCGGCCTTTGCCGAGGCGACGGACGAGCTTTTCGTCATAGGCACGGTTGAGCCATCGGTAAAGGACACTGACGGCGGGCGCTTCGCCTTCGGCAGGCCAATCGATCAGCAATTCCCGGTGCGTCGCTGCGTCTTTCCGCTTGGCCAGGATCGCCTGGACTTGTTTCCAGTTGTCACGGAACTGTTGGGCCAGCGGGTTGTCCAGGTTGGCAAACGCGCCGGTAGCCGGGTTCCATTCATACACGAGTTGCCGCGGCGTCGAAGCGTGCCGCGATAGTCCGATCAGCCGGCGGCGACGCTCATCGGATTGCAGCCGGCCATAGCGATGCAATTCCAAAATGATATCCACAAACCCAAGAAGCGCGCCGCTGCCACGAGCGCTGCTGCCCTCTTCCGATGGCTTCTTGCGCGGATGATGCAAGATCAGGACCGCCGTGCCGGCGGCCGCCAGGCGTTGCAACGGTTGCAACATGTTGAGCAGCGTGCCCGCATCGCTTTCGGAATGGCCCGGTAAAAATGTTGCCAGCGTATCGACCACGAACAAATCGAGTCGGCCCGCGGCCCGCTCTTCGATGGCTTGATCGATCAAATTGTTCCAGGCATCCGGCTTGGGCCGAGTCAGAAACGGCCTCGCCAACAACTTGGCGTGCGGCCCGACCGGCATCGTCCGCAACCGGGCGGTCCAAAGATCATTCGATTCCTCCGAAACGACGACGGCGTGGGCCGGCGCGCAGGATCGCTGGAGAAACGCATCGCCATTGGCGAACCGCTGGAGCAGACCGGCGAGAAGCGTGGTTTTACCTGCCTTCCACAAGCTGGTCAGCAACGTGATATTGCCCCGGGCGAGGTAGCCATCCCAAAGCCACTTGGCTTCAGGCTTTGCATCGGCGACCCCGACTCCGACTTGATCCATTGGCACGCTGGCGGAAAGTTGCGGCGACATGGCGAATATTCCCATCTGGTTACTATGTTCTCACCCGGTTACTACATTCTCCGGTGGGGTGGCAGTCACCCGGTGAGAATTAATCGTAACCATCGTTTGCGGATTTGCGATGTCGGTTGGAACCGTGACCCAAAGTCCTCCCATGAATTCTTCGCTAATTTTCTTGACATTGATCCACGCCGCCGGTAGCATAGCGACGACTTTGATCTGATCGACATATCCATCGGGGTATGCGCGGCGTTTGCAGCTCGAAGTAAAATCGCCATACGATGAGGCTTGCGGCATGGCCGTGGGCGGTTTTCATTCCAGCAGCGGAGTAGCAACATGTCCTTTGGCAAGTCATCATCAGCCCTGCGTAGCCTGATGTGCTGGGCAGCGGTTTTTGTCGCGACGATGGCATTCACGCCGCGGGCGAATGCGGCATTTCACCTTTGGAGTCTCCAGGAAATCTATTCCAACAGCAGCGGTACTTTGCAGTTCATTGAACTGCAGACGACGTTTGGGAATCAGCAATTTGTCAATGGCCAAACGATCAACGTTTCCAATATTGGAAACACCATGACCAACATGCTCACACTCCCGAGCAACTTGCCCAGCGATAGCGCCAATCACAGATTCCTGATCGCTACGGCGGGTGTTCAGGCGGCAGGCGGCCCCGCTCCGGACTACATCATGCCCAATGGCTTCCTGTTCACGGCCGGCGGCACCATCAACTTTTTCGGTGCCAACAGTGGTCCGTATACCGCATTGCCGACCGACGGCACCATGTCCCGTATCTGGGGCGGCGGCAACAACCTGATCAACAGCCCGCAGAACTTTGCCTTCCAAACCGGCACAGTGGTAGTTCCCGAGCCGACGACCATGATCCTGACCCCAGTCGCGCTCGGCATGTACGGTCTCTATCGTCGTGTGTCGCG
>JANLTA010000039.1:0-2930 GCA_031362705.1 Gemmataceae bacterium
CGCAGTTCACTGAACCGGGCGATGTTGAACAACTCAGCGCGTTTCAACAGCAGATTCAGGATTACCTGCGGGAGATCGCTGAACAGCAGGGTATCGAGCAGGGCAAACGCGGCGGCTTCCAATTGGAACCGAAGGCTTACCGGTCGTTCCAGAGCAAGTTGTTGCAGACGATCTTTGCCGACCTACAGGAATCGCGAACCGGCCGGCATCCGGATGCTGTGGTCGGCGAGGGCGCGGTCGAAACACAGCGGACGAAGCCTTATGAGTTCGGCGATTCCGTCGCTCAACTCGACATCCCGGCGTCATTCGTGAATGCACTGATTCGACAGGGACCGGGTTTGCCCGTGCGGCTCGGCGGCGAAGACCTGGTCGTCCATCGCACGCAGATCAATCCTAAATGTGCGACGGCCGCGCTTTTGGACATGAGCGGCTCGATGCGGTACGACGGGCTGTACATCGATGTCAAACGCATGGGTTTGGCTCTCGACGGTTTGATCCGCAAGGAGTTTCCGGGCGACTTCCTGCAATTCATTGAGATGTACTCGTTTGCCAAGCCGCGCAGCATCGCCGACGTGGCTTCGCTAATGCCCAAACCAGTGACGGTGTACAACCCTGTAGTCCGACTCAAGGCCGACATGAGCGATCCGGACGTGAGCGAATCGCGGGTGCCGCCGCACTTTACCAATATCCAACATGCCTTGCGGCTGGCACGCCAATTTCTCACGAGGCAGGACACCCCGAATCGCCAGATCGTGCTCATCACCGATGGGCTGCCCACGGCCCACTTCGAGGAAGAGATTCTGTACTTGCTCTATCCGCCGGACGTTCGCACGGAGCAAGCGACTTTGCGCGAAGGGCTTCTGTGCGCGAAAGCCGGCATCACCATCAATATCTTTCTGCTGTCCAACTGGAATCAAACCGAAGAGGATGTCCGTTTCGCTTACAAACTGGCCGAGTCCACTAAGGGTCGCGTGATCTTTTGCGGCGGCAAGGAACTTGACCGCTTTGTCGTGTGGGACTATGTGAAGCGGCGGAAGACGATTATTGCTTGATACCGTTCTTCTACCACTCCACATCGTGGGGATCTGCAACGAAACCACCGTTCAAGGAGAATTTGAAGTCGGCGTTTGTTCCAGGCGAAAGGGGGTGCCCTCTCCAGAAGAGTTAAATGGATTGGAACGATTTCTTCTAATAAATATAACTCGTTAACCGACAATATATTATGACAAATCTGTCAACTTGACCGGTTATTGCATCGGTTGGAACAAACGGGTGCTGTCCTAGGGTTGCGGGTCCGAGACTTTTAGGTACTGTATTGCGTTGCAATGTTTATTCGATCACGGGAATTGGTTTGGGACTGGGGCTTCCTCCAAACTGCCTGATCATATCGATGTCGCCGGGCATGATGTCGCTTTCCAACGACTGCTGGTCCAATTGTTGAGTGGGTCTTACCACTGCCCACACAATGCCAACAACTATTGACGCCGACATAATCCAACACAGTGCCACATTCGATGGCAGTCGATGTCGTGGGAAGTCAGCCATCATTCGGCCTCATCGTCGTCAAGATCACTGGCCAGCCTAGTGGCATTATGGTCAGGAGCGTGCAGCCTTTTCAAGTAGCTCGGCCACGCTTCAAACATGATCGGTCAGACCAGACGCAACCGCTGGCGTGGTCTTGAGTGTGGAGTGAACCCGGCAGTAATTGTAGTAAGCGATGAACAGGGCCAGCGCAACCTTATGGTTGCGTAGTTTCTTGCTGAAGCTATTGGTCAGGCGCGTGAGGCGTCGAATCTGAATTCGCAGAGTCAGATTGTGCCGCTCAACATGCGACGTGCAAATCATGTCAGGGTTGGGCATACCTAATAACCACTCACTCCGCTGCGCGTTGCGGCTAACCTTTACTTGGTGCCCAGAATTGCTTTGCCATCCTTGACTTCTTGCAACCGCTGGCGGTAGCGGTCGTAGAGCTTTGATTGCTTGCTTTCCGGCGCCATCATTTTGCCGTCGATGGCCACGGCCAACACTTGGGTGCTGGCTTGCAGCATGTCGCCGTTGGTGATGACCAAATGGGCACGTTTGCCGACATCCAAGCTGCCGAGTTGATCGGCCACGCCAAGAATCTGCGCTGGGTACAGCGTCACAGCCTTGAGGCCTTCTTCAACTGGCAGTCCATATGAAACGGCCATCGCGGCCTGGTACGGCAGGTTGCGGGCGTTGGAGGCACCTTCGCTACGGATGCAGTAGCGCACGCCAGCCACATGCAGCTTGGCGGCATTGCTGTAGGGCGAGTCGAACGGATCATCGCTTTCTTGCGGCATCGCCATCGTCGGGCCGACGATTACCGGCACATCGCGGCGTTTCAGTTCATCGGCCACTTTCCAGGCGTCGGTCGCGCCACTCAGGATCATCTTCAACTTCAACTCTTCGGCCAGCTTCAGGGCTTCACGGATTTCCGGGTGACGTTGGGCTTGAATGATGACCGGCTTCTCACCTTTGGCATAAGGCACCATCGCTGCCAGCCGTGGGTTGACCGGGGTGGACTTCGGTGCTGCCACTCGCCCGGCCTCATAGGCCAGCGCTTGCTGGAACAGTTCTTTCAGTTTGCGAACCTTATCATCGCGCTGCTTCTTTGCGAGACCACGACTCATCGGCGAGACTGTCGGGTCGAAGAACGAGAAGAAAGGCAGCCCTGAAGGAAACTCGACATGCAACGCAATGGGATCCACGACGATCATTTCGCGCGGTACCCATCCGGCCAAGTTGATAAGTGCACCCTGGCCGGCAATGACCGAACCGGTAGGTCGTGTCACCACGGCGAGCACGCCGTTCGCGCGGGTTACCGGAATCAACTCAGAATCCGGATTGACGGCAATGGCAGCGCGCAGGTCGGGTTGGAAGTCGCCACCTTCCTGGTAATCCTGCGTTTC
>JANLTA010000081.1:0-4409 GCA_031362705.1 Gemmataceae bacterium
ACTGAAAAGATTCTTGCCAAGGCTGCCAAACGCGATTCGGTCGCGCCGGGCGAGAATGTCTGGGTCGATGTCGATGTCCTGATGACGCACGATGTGTGCGGGCCGGGGACCATCGGCGTGTTTCATCAGCACTTTGGCCGCGATGCCAAGGTGTGGGATAAGAACAAGGTGGTCATCATCCCGGACCACTACATCTTTACGGCCGACGCAATGGCCAATCGCAATGTCGATGTGATCCGTCAATTCGCGGCCGAGCAGGACCTGCCCTACTTTTACGATGTCGGCACGCCACGATATAAGGGTGTGTGTCACATTGCGCTGCCCGAAGAAGGGCATACGCGGCCCGGCGAAGTGTTGTTCGGCACCGATAGCCACACTTGTACGGCCGGGGCATTTGGCGAGTTCGCCACCGGCATCGGCAACACGGATGCCGGGTTCGTCATGGGAACCGGCAAGCTGTGGCTCAAGGTGCCGCCCACCATGCGCTTTGTGTTTCACGGCAACCTGCCCCCTTACCTGATGGCGAAGGATTTGATCCTGGCAGCCATCGGCGACATCGGTTGCGATGGCGCCACTTACCGGGCAATGGAGTTCGATGGCGACGGCGTGTATGCGCTCAACATCGAAGAGCGAATGACGCTATGCAACATGGCCATCGAGGCCGGCGGCAAGAACGGCATCATCGGCCCGGACCAGGTCACGCGGGACTATGTGAACAAACGCAATGCAGGCCAGCGACCGTACACTGAGTTTCAGACTGATCCCGGCGCCAAGTTCATCGCAGAGTACGTGTACGACGTGACCAAGATGGAGCCGGTGATCGCCAAGCCGCACAGCCCGGATAACAAGGCGTTTGTCAGCGAGATCAAGGGCACGAAATTGGACCGAGCCTATATCGGCTCCTGCACCGGCGGCAAACTTACCGACTTCCGTGCCGCCGCCGGCATATTGAAAGGTCACGAGGTCAAGATTGATACGTTTATCGTCCCGGCGACCAGCGACATCGCCGCCAGCCTGAAGACGGAAAAGATCGGCGACACGACGTTGGAAGAGATCTTCCTCAGCGCCGGCGCCAAGATGGGTGAGCCAAGCTGCGCCGCCTGCCTCGGTGGCCCATCCGACACTTTTGGCCGCCTCAACGGCCCGTTGAGTTGCATCAGCACGACCAACCGCAATTTCCCCGGCCGCATGGGCCACCGTGAGGCGAAGGTTTATCTGGCCAGCCCGCTCACCGTGGCCGCCAGCGCGCTGACGGGCGTGATCGCGGATCCGCGGGATGTGGTGTGATTGCATGATAAATGTGTCGGCGGTATACTTGGCTGTGGAGGTGCTTGATGAACGGCGGCACAATCGTACTTTCCCCAGAGAATCTGGCCTTCGCGTCAGAACGTGCGTCAGCAATCGGCAAGTCATCGCCAAGCGATTACATTGACTCGCTTTTACATTCCGTGCGATTAAGAAAAGTGCAAACAGACCTCGATGCCAAGCTCTTGGATGGCTTGAGAAATGAATTTGATCCGGCGGCAGACGACTTTTTAGAACAACTCGAAATGGAATTCCGGCAGCGAGCGAAGGGGACGCGCCCGAATGGCTCGAAACCGCGCCGCAAGTGAGCCAAAAGCCAAGCTCGATATTCGTGAGTTGGCCGAACACATTCATCGCGATAGCCCATCTGCCGCTTCGCGATTTGTCACAGCCGTCAGATCAACTGTATCGAGGCTTGCAGAAATGCCGGGGCTTGGGTCGCCTTACGAATCAACTGCGTTAGCACCGCGTCTGCTCCGTGTGTTCCAGGTACGGGGATTTCCAAATCACTTGATTTTCTACCGAACAACTCGGTCCGGAATTCGCGTGGTCCGGGTGATTCATGCGTCGCGTGATTTGGCCCAGGCACTTGAATCCCAAGAAAACTAAACGAGGCCGCCAATTGTCTCTGTAGCCGTGTCGATGTCCGGTCCAATACACGCACAATAATCGTTACAAATTATCCAGATTGCCCTGTTTATTATTTTTTCCCTGCATACACTTTCTTCCGCTGCGCCCTCCCCCTCACTGGAGTCGCACCATGTCCCGTCTTTTTGCTTTGCTTCTGGCAGTTGCTTTCGTATCGGAGTCGTCCGGCCAGGTTAGAGTCGCTGGAAATGCCGCAGGCGGTCGGCCAACACCGACCACATTTGCTGGCTCGAATCCTGTCTCCGCGCCATCGAATGGTCCGAACTACGGCGTGGCCAGCTTCCCGGGTTCCTTCGTCAACCTTGGGTATCCATTACCGGTGCGCTCGCCACTCACAGGATCGAACTTCGGAGCCGGCCGGACTTTCGGACCTCCGGTCAATCTCGGTTATCCCCTGTCGTTCGGCTCGGCCGCTGAAGGTCCGAACTATGGTGCGGCCCAGTTTGCAGGTGGCCCACTTAACCTCGGGTACCCGCTGCCGCTCGGCTCGCCACCGATCAGTCCGAACTTTGGCGCGTACGGGTTTACCAGCGTCCCATGCGACTTCGGCTACGCGAACCAGTTCGGCTATGGGTATTGCGGCCAGGGCTTTGGCGGGTTTGGATGCTCGCTGCTGCCAAGTCGTCCGTGGGCCTGCGGTTTCTTGAATTGCCAACGGTATCCCAGCAGCAACAACAGTACTTTTTACGCTCCCTGGTTCGATCTTGCCTACGGCTGGGCCGGGCCTTGGGGAATGGCGAACTATAGCTACGGACATCCTAACTTCCTGAACACAGGCGTGGTTTGGTCAGTTTCGGGTGACAACGGCTATTACGCGCCGGCACAGTCGCGGCCGCAGGTGATTAACTTCCCCAAACCGCTTGAAAATGGCACTGCTCAGATTAGGATTGCATCGCCGGGTTCTGCGGAAGTCCTAGTGAATGGCAAAGCGATTGCCGCCGGCAATGGCGAACGTGTATTCACCACACCGGTGATCAACGCGGCGACAGGCTACGATGTCAAGGTTCGGCAAACGATCAACGGAAAGCTCGACGAGCAGAGCTTCCGAGTGAACGCGATGCCCGGCGGACGTCACCAGCTATTGGTTCTGCGTTAGTCGCGCGATCAACATGGAATGGAGTCTTACCGTGTCCGATGAACTCAACCGCCGTGCGTTCGCTGCAGCCACCGTGCTCGCGGGCGCCAGTGCCGTCGTCGCTAGCGATCCGCCGGCGGCGGAACCGGAACGCGATTATCCCGCACCGAAGTTTGTACCCAAGTTTGCCAAGGCGCAACTGGGCAAGACGATGGTGCAGGATTTCGTGATCTACGCGCATTCGGAATTGGACATGGTCAAGACGCTGCTGGATAAGCAGCCGGCTCTCGTCAATTCATTCATGGACTGGGGCGCGGGGGATTGGGAATCGGGTCTTGGCGGCGCTTCACACATGGGCCGGCGCGACATTGCGGAGTACCTGCTCGAACGCGGCGCACGCATTGATATCTTTTGTGCAGCGATGTTGGGACATCTCGATACGATTAAGCAACTCATCACCGCGCATCCCAAGTTGATTGATGCCAAAGGGCCGCACGGGTTCACGTTGCATTGGCACGCGAACGTCGGCGGCAAGCCCGCGGAGCCGGTGCTGGCGTATTTGCAGACAGTGAAATTCGTGGACATGACTCCGAAGAAGCCAGACAATAAGAAATCGTGATAACTGGACATTTCGTAATTTTTTCTCGCCCGGGGGTTGATCCTCGCCGGCGAACTCCTATCTTTTACGGCGAACGCTTCAGGACCCGAACTTTAAAGGAGTTTTACATGTTTCGCGTTCGTACACTCTGTGCATTCGCCTGTTTCGCAGCCGTTTGCGTCCTCATGACGCCCGAGGCTGCGGCCGCCGGCCGCCGTGGTCGTGGTTGCTGCAACCAGCAATCGAATTGCTGCCAACAGCAGACCAGCTGTTGCCAGACGGCTTGCCAGCCGACTTCATGTTGCCAGCAGGCAGCACCTTGCAACAGCTGCGCGACCGGCAATTGCGGTCAAGCGAATAGCTGCTGCAATACCGGCGGTTGTGGTCGTGTTAACAACAATTGTTGCCACACATCGCGCGTCGCATTCCGTGGCGGCAACCACGGTTGCAATACCGGTTGTCAAACCGCGTGTGGCACAAGCTGCAATTCCGGTTGCGGACAGGTAACTCAGTGCTGTGCCACCGGAACGGTTGCACCGGCGACGGCTCCGGCACCGGCCCCGCTGGCCATGCCGAAGGGCGAAGTCGCTCCAGTCAAGTAACTGGAACGCGATTGATAACAACACCAGAGGGGTCTAGCTACGGCTAGGCCCCTTTTTGTTGCGCAGCTTGGTCTGTGGATTGAAAGTCAGTCGCGCTGGTGGGTCTCGCGGACTCGACCCACCCTACATTACAGATCATCGCCGTAGGGTGGGTCGAGTCTGCGAGACCCACCGGAACGGA
>JANLTA010000094.1:0-2743 GCA_031362705.1 Gemmataceae bacterium
AGTCGAGCAGGTTCGGGCGGCCTTCCTGGAGCTTGCGGACCGTATCGACGGGGAGTCCCGCAGCCAGGAGTACCTTCGCGGTTCCGGCTGTCGCCAAGAGCTTGAACCCGAGAGCGATGAGCTGACGTGCGGCATCGATGATGAGGTTCTTGTGACCGTGGGCCATGCTGATGAAGACGTTGCCACTGCTGGGGATGTTGGTCCCAGCTGCAATCTGACTTTTGGCGAAGGCAGCTGGAAAATCGTTCGCGATCCCCATCACCTCACCAGTCGATTTCATCTCGGGTCCGAGGATGATGTCGACGCCCTGAAAGCGGTTGAACGGGAACACGCTTTCCTTCACGGAATAGTGCTTCGGCGTCACCTCATCCTTCACGCCCATCTCGTCCAGTGTCTTCCCGACCATTACCAAAGTGGCGATCCGCGCCAATGATACGCCGGTGGCTTTGGATACGAATGGCACGGTGCGTGAGGCTCGCGGATTTACTTCCAACACGAAGACTTGCTTCTTATCGGCGCCCGCTATGGCAAACTGAACGTTCATCAGTCCTTTGACTTTCAGAGCCAATGCCATCGCCCGGGTCTGCCGTTTGATTTCTTCGATGACCTCCGGTGATAACGTGTGCGGTGGCAACACGCAGGCCGAGTCGCCGGAGTGAATGCCGGCTTCCTCAATGTGTTGCATGACACCGCCGATGATGGCACGAGTGCCATCGGCGACGCAGTCCACGTCCACTTCTATTGCCGACTCCAAGAACTTATCGATCAGCACGGGCTTGCCGGATGACACGGCCAATGCACGTTCAACAAACCGGGCCATGCTGGATTCGTCGTACACAATCTCCATCGCCCGGCCGCCGAGCACATAACTCGGTCGTACCAACACGGGATAACCGATTCGACGTGCCACGGTCAGTGCGTGTTGCACATCCATCGCGTGCCCGCTCGGCGGCTGTTGCAGGCCCAAATCCTCGACCAGTTTTGTAAACCGCTCGCGGTCTTCGGCGCAATCAATCGAATCAACCGAAGTGCCAATGATGGTCACGCCCTCGGCCTCCAATCCGCGTGCCAGGTTGAGTGGCGTCTGCCCGCCGAATTGCACAATCGCCCCGACCGGCTTCATGCGGTCGCACACGTTCAACACATCTTCAATCGTCAACGGCTCGAAGAAAAGATGGTCCGACGTGTCATAATCCGTGCTGACCGTCTCCGGGTTTGAGTTGACCATAATGGTCTCGTAACCCGCATCGCGCAACGCGAATGCCGCCTGCACGCAGCAGTAATCGAACTCGATGCCCTGGCCGATGCGGTTGGGACCACCGCCGAGGATCAGGATTCTTTGCTTGTCCCCGATTTTTCGCGTTTCGTCCTCGACTTGCATGACGGGATGATGGGATGACGGGATGATTGGATTGACGTTTTTCATCCCGTCATCCCGTCGCCCCGTCATCCCGTCACTATCTTCAGTGACAAACCCACTCTCATAAGTGCTGTAATAATAAGGTGTCACCGCTTCAAATTCGGCGGCGCAGGTATCTACCAGTTTGAACACGGCTTCCACGCCGGCGGCTTTGCGTTGACGGCGAATCTCGTTGGGGGCAACGTGCCAGATCGTGGCCAACTGCGGGTCGGAGAAGCCGTACTGTTTTGCGTGCAGCCACTCCGCGGGCGTCATGTTTTCGGGGCCGGGGACTTTGCGCAGTTCGTTTTCGACGTTGATGATGTCGGCGATTTGATACAGGAACCACGGGTCGATCTTGGTGGCCGAGTGAATCTCGTCGATGGTCATGCCGCTGAGCATGGCATAGCGGATGTACCAGATGCGTTCGGCATTCGGGGTTGCCAGCTTGGCGGCGATTTCGTCGCCGGTCGGTGGGTTGGCCGTGCCCCAGCGGTCGAAGCGGTCGCAGCCGATGCCGAATCGACCAATTTCCAGGCCGCGCAGGGCCTTTTGCAGGCTCTCGGCAAACGTGCGGCCAATCGCCATCGTCTCGCCGACGGATTTCATCTGCGTGGTCAGCGTCTCGTCCGAGTCCTGGAACTTCTCGAAGTTCCAGCGCGGGATCTTTGTTACTACATAATCAATCGTCGGCTCGAAACAGGCCGGCGTGGTCCGTGTGATGTCGTTCTTGAGTTCGTCCAGCGTGTAGCCGACCGCCAGCTTGGCCGCGATCTTGGCGATGGGAAATCCCGTGGCCTTGCTGGCGAGTGCCGAACTGCGCGACACGCGCGGGTTCATCTCGATGGCGATCATGCGGTCGCTGGCCGGGTCGGTGGCGAATTGAATGTTCGAGCCGCCACACTCGACGCCGATGGCGCGGATGATGCGAATGGCTGCGTCGCGCATCCGCTGATATTCCTTGTCGGACAGCGTCTGGATCGGCGCGACGGTGATGGAGTCGCCGGTGTGGACGCCCATCGGGTCGAAGTTCTCGATGGAGCAAACGATGATGACGTTGTCGGCCCGGTCGCGGACCACTTCCAGCTCGAACTCTTTCCAGCCGATGACGGATTCTTCGATCAGCACTTCATGCGTCGGGCTGAGTTCCAGCGCCAGCTCGACCAGCCGGGTGAACTCTTCGCGGTTGTAGGCAATGCCGCCGCCGGTGCCGCCGAGCGTGAAGCTGGGCCGCAGCACGCATGGCAACCCCACCTGTTCGCGAATTTCATTGGCTTCGGTCAGCGACTTGGCCACGCCGGACGCCGGCACTTCGACGCCGATCTTGAGCATGACCGCCTTGAA
>JANLTA010000109.1:0-5803 GCA_031362705.1 Gemmataceae bacterium
TAGACCTTCGCGCACTTCAGGTTTGGCCGTCACCATCGCAATCAACGTTGTCGATTCGCCTGAGGCTCGGGTGCCGGAATAGGAGCGCATCAGGTCCGCAAGTACATCGACTGCTTCCTGACTACGTCCTTTCTGGTGCAACGCTTTGGCCAGCGTCAATTGCACGTTCGCCTGTTGCTCCAGGTCACCCAATACGGTACGGGCTTTGACTTGAATCGAACGGTCGCCGCCGTCTTTGGTAACATCTTTCAACAAGACAATGGCGCGACTGTAATCACTAATGGCCACCGCGCGGGCGGCGTCCTGAAACGCCCGGATCATCCAGTCGGGCGTCGGCGTCAAAACAGGCGGGGCGACTTGATTCAGTTGATCAAGGAGTTTTCCGGCTTCGACAAAGCCATCAATCGTCGCCAGGATCTTGCCATCCGGGGCGGCCACCACGATCGTTGGATATGTCTGCACCTTGAGCGCTTGAGTCAAATTGATTTCACGGTCGCCATCGACTTTGAGGCAAACAAAACGCTCGGAAAGCGCCGCCGTCACGGAAGCATCACGGAGCGTGCTGGCTTCCAACTTTCGACACCAAACACAATTCGCGCCGCCGAAGACAATCACCAAAGGCTGGCCCTTGGCAAATGCCTCTTTACGCGCTCCCGCGTAGTCGCTCTTCCAGCTCAGCCCCGATCCCTGAACCGCGCCGACGCCAGCTAACGTCAGCAGCGCCAATAGCAGCACCAAACGATAAGACCGGTGGCTGGCATTCATAGCAGCGTCCTCTTCGGTCTTCTTTGTGATTCCTTTGCGTCTTTGTGTCTTTGTGGCGATTCTTAAGAACCAACCACAAAGACACAAAGACACAAAGTCCACACAAAGAAAACCCATTCGATCACGACGTCACTTGTCACCCTGCGCTTTGACTTTGGCCCGCGGGTGGGCGGCGCGGTAGGCCTCGTTCAGGCGATGCGTCGTCACGTGTGTGTACACTTGCGTGGTCGTCAGGTTCCGGTGCCCGAGCAGTTCCTGCACGCAGCGGATGTCGGCACCGTTGTCAAGCAAGTGCGTGGCAAAGCTGTGCCGCAGTGTGTGTGGGCTGGTGCGCGGATCAAGTCCGGTTTGTTTCAGGTGCTTCTCCAACAACCGGCCAACGCTGCGCGTGGTCAATCGTGTTCCGCGACGATTGAGGAACACGGCCGGCGTCGGCTTTTTCAGGCCATTCAGCCATGTTTCGCGCATCGTCAGCCAATCCGTCACGGCACGCAGCGAGGGTGGCCCAAGCATGGCCAGTCGTTCGCGCTTGCCCTTGCCGCGCACGCGAACTACGCCGGCATGTTGGTCGAGATCGTCGAGTTCCAAGCCAACTAACTCGCTGACGCGCAAGCCGCCGGAATATAGCGTCTCCAGAATCGCACGGTCGCGCATCCCCGAGTCGCTGTCATCCGGCGATGCGAGCAATCGCGCTAAGTCGCCGGCAGTCAAGAAGTGTGGCAATCGTTTTTCTTGCCGTGGTCCGCGCAGGCCCATCGCTGGGTTTTGTTTCAACACGCCTTCCCGGCACAACCAACGAAACCACGAACGCAACGACGCCAGGCGTCGGGCCACGGTGGTCTTCGCAAATCCTTGTTCGTGTTGGGCGGCCAGATAGGCGCGGACGTGTCGCGGCGTCACCCGTTCAGGTTGAAAGCCGCCGCTGAGTTGCGTCTCGAACCACTCGATGGCTTTGGTCAAGTCCTCGCGATAGGACTTAACGGTGTGGTCGGACGAGTTTTTCTCAACGCCGAGGTGGCGAAGGAAATCGGCCAGGTGGTCAATCATGGTGTGCGGCCGCGACGATCAACCTCGCGCCGGCCCTGCCACCAAAGCCGCCTTGATTTGGTCGTGTGCCTTTTTGGTCAGCACGTTGACGTCAAACCAGGTGAGGCTCAGGCCGGGGTCGGCCGCTTGATCGCGGATCGTCTGCAGCATCTCAGGGTGGCTAGCATCGTCATAGACGAATACGTATTGCTCTTGTCCCTTCAGAAGCGCCAGCACGTTCACTTCCGGAGACATGACCGCGCTCCATCCGGTCGGCACACACGATCCTCGCGAACCCGTTCATCGGCCTGCCAGCGTCCGACATTGTTGTCCGATAATGCAAAATCACGAGCCAGCATGATTTCAACGCTGAACAATCGGCAATGCGAACGGCCCCGGTTCGACCGCCACGTCCCGCGAAATCTGTCCGATAACGGTGATCGGCCTTGCCGGAGCATTCGCGGCGCAGTCTAATCGTTATGGTCGCCACAGTTTCGCGCCGGACATGGAGGTCCATCAATGCGCGTCGATATCGTCATTCCCGCTCGCTATGCGTCGTCACGGCTGCCCGGTAAGCCTTTGCTGAAGGCCACTGGCAAATATCTAGTTCAGCATGTGTACGAACGGGCATTGCAGACGAGATGTGCCACCAACGTGTTAATCGCCACAGATGATCCACGCATCCAAGCGGCGGTCGGCAGTTTCGGCGGCCAATGCGTAATGACCCGCCGCGATCACTCCACCGGCACCGACCGCATCGCCGAGGTGGCTCGCCAACTCCAAAGTGACGTGATTATCAATCTCCAGGGCGACGAGCCGGAGATTGACCCCGCCTACCTCGATATGTTGCCAGATTTGTTGAACCGCAACAGCGCTGCCGTGGCGACGCTAGCCGTGCCCATCCGCGACGCTTCAACGTGGAACAATCCGAACTGCGTGAAAGTGGTCTGCGACGACGCCGGCCGAGCCATGTACTTCAGCCGAAGCCCCATCCCCCACGTCCGCGACGGCCAACCGAACTTTCACGGCCCAACGAAGTTCCTTCAACACGTCGGCCTCTACGCCTACCGCCGCGACTTCCTGCTGAAACTTGCCGCGCAACCAATGTGCGCCTTGGAACAAGCCGAGAAACTGGAACAACTCCGCGTCTTATCAATGGGCAAAGCAATTCAAGTTGGCGTGGTCGCTCACGCTGGCCACGGCGTGGACACGCTTGAGGATTACGAGCGGTTTCGGAAGAGTTTGAAACGGCAAACGACAATACGCGAGGCGGCTTAGTCGAATGAAAACCTGCCGTTGCGAAAATCAACGTCAAGACGGCGACCGGCGAAGAAGTCCAATCCCAGCAGACCGTCGAACCTCAGCGTATGCGGCAGTTTCGCGGCGAGGATGGCATAGTTGTCGCGGACAACGCCCAGCGCAAAAAAATGCTCCAGTGCAACGGCAATCGCGACATCATCGTCGCGGCTGGATGTGACGACCGGCACAATGTCCGTGGAGCTAGTCAACTCATAGCCGACTTCAGACAACGTCGCTGCTCGAATGGTCGTGGTCTCGCAACCGGTATCAATCGCCATCCGAATGATGTCGTTGCCTCCCGGCCCCCACAATTCGGCCTTCACGATGATCAGTCCAGCAGTGGGATCAAATCGGTACCTCATCAAATGTGAACTCGACCGCACGACAATTTGCCGGTATACATGACCGTAAATCGCTTCGGACGAAACTCGTCGATCTTATCCGCAACCGATTCCCGATCGGGGCCATGACCCAGTACCCGGCCCGACAGTATTTCCAACTGATCGTCGGTCACCAGCTCGCCAATAAGTACCCATTGCGACGGAAAACGATCTTCAATTTCCTTCATCGTCAGTGTTTCGTTCATGGTCTCCTCCTGTTGGCCTCATTGTATTCGCAATCGGCTAACAGTGATACTCGCACATGAGCAGTTTTGTCGCTACTTCTCATCCTCAGTCGGTTCCTTGGGCTTCGTCGGCCGTGGAGGTTGCCGGCGTTTGTCCACGTCGAAGAGCTGGTAGCCGAGGTCGGTGTCGATTTCACCCAACTTTAGCCGATTCACCTTGCCGCCGTTGTCAACGAACCCGGGGCCGACGGAATAAACCATGCGGCCATCTTCGGTAATCTTCCAGCGCAGCGGCAGGCCGTCATAGGGATCAATAGGAACAGATGCGATCAGCTTTTCGGTTACGAGATCGTCCAATTGTTCTGGCCAACTTTGATGGCGTAACCGATAGCGCTCAGCCGCGAACAGCACTTGAACG
Source organism: Gemmataceae bacterium (assembly GCA_031362705.1). GTDB lineage: Bacteria > Planctomycetota > Planctomycetia > Gemmatales > Gemmataceae > JAIBBI01. The sequence goes on from JANLTA010000109.1 coordinate 4,074, forward strand.
CAACGCAATTGGGCTTGCTGGCGGAGCGAACGACGGCACATTCCTCCCAATTGAATATTCAAATGACGCCCGATCAACGAGTGCCGGGACCGAGCCTTGTCCAGTTCATTTATTGCATCGTTGTGTTTTTCCGTCGGTTGCTGAATGACGCGAACTGCTTCGTTCATGTGTTTGATCATTTCGACTTGGCTGTTGATTATTGTGCCAGGTAAATATGCCAGCCATTCGCTGCCGGGAACTGCGCCTTTTGGATTGACGTTCATGCTCGAGATCTGGCTTGGATTCGCCTTGACGAATTCCAAGAAACTGAAGTAATACGCCCGGTCACATCGCATCGAATACGATAGCAACGGCTCGTTGAGTTCCAATTCAATGGCTTTCTGGATTCGAGCCAAATTAGGCTCATCGGCGGACATCTGAGCGAGCAGTCTCTCGCAAATCGAAACCGCAAACTCATCGCACTCAATCCTAATTAAAGCACAATACGAGAATGGCTCGTCGCCTATCGACCGAACCGCATTGAGCGCGCCGATCAACGAATCGGTGACGCCAACAATATCGTCCGATTCGACCAGACGCAGTGATTCCAATTGCATCGTCCGGACGGCCTCTACCATTTGCGGGATGTTAGTTTGATCAAAAACATACGGCAATAAACCGACCGCATTCGTAGTCGGGTATCGCCCAAATGGCATGTCCTTGAGTTTGCCAAACTCGACAAGTGCCGGTGAACACAACTTGTGCAGTTGCGCCATGGCATTGAGCTGTTGCTCATTGGCCCGGCATTGCGGCTCTTCCCGAAGATCATCGCGTGTGATCTGCCAGTCGGCGAACGATTTAGAATTCTGCCAGCCGCTGTGGAGTTTCATGCCGGCCAGGATCACCAGCGCCGAGTTTTCGTCGTCTGGCACCTTTCGGCGCCGTTCGATGATTTGGTCCATTTGCCAGAATGGGTCGTCGCGCGTGGCTTCGGCGATGGCTTCGTTCAGAGCTCGATTGCCATAGTGAATGGCCCAGGCCATGAAGGCTAAGACGCAAGCGGCGAAAACAAAAAGCGCCCACAAAAACTTCCGCCATCGGCGGCGCGGCGACAATACACTCAACAAACGGCTCAACGGCATGGCCTCCTGACACACTTTCACTCTATGCACAATGCCATGACACTGGCGTGAACGAAACGACTCGCCGAGCTTATCCCGGCGGGAGCGGCCAATGAACCGCCAACAAAATCCCGCTACCGCGCTTGACATATGTACATGTGTACCCTATTATTCGTCTTAGCTGCAATGTGACGTCGACTCACATCGCGGCCAAATGTCGTGTTCGGGCCGGGCTTTGAACCAGCCTGGCTGGAATGCGGAGTCGCGCACGGCGATGGCCATATCTCTGCGCGATATGACAGCGAAGACACGTCAATGGCTTTGCCGATCCTCGGGTTCACGGGGTCGGCATTGGACGGGTCGAGTCGAGCGCACCACCGAACGCTCGGCGTGTCTGTCATGCGGATGGCCGAGGTTTGCTGGAAGACGATGCAGCGGGACATGACCGGGACGCAATCAAAAACGTCGCACCCAAACATCCCCCTCCTCCTCCTCTTCCTCCTCATCATGAGACACTCAAGCCAAGCCCGAAGCGCCAGCAAGGGTGTGGCTTGTAAACCTCAGCTGCCTCGGGGCAGAACGGGGATTACCGGGCACGCTCCACCAGTGAAGAGCGGTCGGGAAATGACC
>JANLTA010000129.1:0-5747 GCA_031362705.1 Gemmataceae bacterium
GCCCGGCAGCACCTCGGCGACGATGTAATCTTTGTTGGGGACCAAGTTGGCAAAGGTGTATTTGCCATCGCCCGCGGTCACGAAGGAGGTGTCGCCGGCATTGAACGTGCCGCTGTTATCCAAATCCAAATACACGGTCACGCCGGAGAGCGGCGGTTCGCTATCGTTCTTGCCGTTGCCGTTCACATCGTTGAATACCAGGCCGCTAATGGTTGCCGGCGGCAGGCGGTCGCCGAAATTGCCGACGAACGTATCCGGCGCTGCCAAGGTGACGTGATGCCGGCCATCGCCGCCGGGCGACGTTTGCACATATCCGCCGGAAGGAAGGATATGTGCGACGTTGTAGCTCGCAGCGGCTAGGCCGGTGAACGAATAGTTGCCGGTGGAGTTGGTGAACTGCGAAGTTTCACCGCCTGTAGTGATCTCAATCGACCAGGCGGTCAGGGTGCCGGTGTCGTTGGTGGCGTCATCGATAACCGTCAGCGTCCATGTCCCGGTGATTGATTGGGTGTCCAATCCGGAAAGTGCGACTTCGGGTTTGAAGCTGCCGGTGAACGGTGCCGCGCTACCGACAACCGTTGTTGCCGCTTCGTCGTCAAACACGGTGTTTGTGTAGTTGGGTGAGTTGCCGCCGTTGTCGGTGGACAACTCGATCTTGGTGCCGGTCGGGCTGGTGATGAATATGTCGAGGTCCGAATCCCAAGTGTGAGTAATCGAGAGTTTGACGTTAATGTCGGCAATCGTCCCGGTGTCAGCCACGCTCAACGTCGAAGTGATGGTCGTCTTATCGGGAATCGTCACTGGGACGTTCGCGGATGTGTACGTTTTGGTTGTCGTATCCAGCACGCCGTTGTTGTTGGTATCGAGAAACACCGTGACGCCGGCTAGGCCGTTGTCGCCAGCATCAATCGCGCCATTGGCGTTCACATCGTAAAACACCTGGCCATTGATCGTGGCCGGAGTGCAACGAAGCTCCAGCGGCAAGACGTTGAGTTTTCGTGTGGGGCGATAAAAGGACTTCCGAAACAAGCGAGACCGGAATGCGGACAGCATGAACCAACTCCCTTGGGAGACTGCCAAAGGCGCTCAGGGCAACTTCCAGTAAGTTGGCCCCAAAAAAACCAGGGTGCGACGGATGGACGGGTCAACCCATGATACACGTGTTGCCGCGGCAATACAAGGCTCTCACGAACTCGTCATCTTGTTTTTTCGCTGAAAATATGGGAACAATTGCGATATGGTCAACCTGATGCGCTGCGCAACCACTTCAATACGCAGACTCCACCGACGGGCAACATACATATAAGCCGGCAATGGAACGCGCGGATATAATCCAAGTGCCTCGCTGTTCACCAAGTTGGTGTCGGATTGCTCATATGTATATGGTTCGTAAGCTCGCAAATCGACGCGGCGGCTTCACCCTCGTGGAAGTCCTGGTTGTTATTGCGATTATCGCATTGTTGTTGGGCCTGTCCCTGCCCGCGGTGCAACGCGTTCGTGAACTGTCTTCGCAAACGTCGTGTCGGAACAATCTGCGACAAATCGGGTTGGCACTTCACGCTTACCATCACCACAAAGGCAATTTGCCACCCGGCTACCTGTTCGATGAACAAGCCGCGTCGCCGCCTGGAGTGGTGATCAGTACCGCGCCGGGGTGGAGTTGGGCCGCCCATCTGCTGCCGCACCTGGAACATCAAAACCTGGCGAATCTCATTCAATGGAAGTTGCCGGTGGAGGATTCTGTCCACGACAATGCGCGAATCGTCGGCGTCAAAGTTTTTGACTGTCCGTCCGATACCGGCACCGGCGTTTACACGATACTGTCGCAATTTGGCGACAAACTTTGCGATGCGGCCACCAATAGCTATGCCGCGAGTTTCGGCTACGGCGGTTACATCGGTGAACATCCAACGACCGGCAACGGCGTCTTTTACCGCAACAGCAACACGCGCTTCGCCGACATCCGCGATGGCACATCCCACACCATCGCCATCGGTGAACGGGCCGCGTTGTTTTGCCAAATGCCGTGGGCGGGTGTGCCGTCCGACGGTACGATTCGCTCAAATACCAACTCGCCAAGTTTCCTGGCCGCGGTCGAAGAAGCGCCGGTGATGGTCATGGCACGGACGAATCCGTTTCCGATGAATCAACACTACTCGTCGCCGTACGATTTCTACTCGCCGCATCCGGTCGTCGGCATGTTCCTGTTTGCCGATGGTTCGGTGAAGGCTTTGCGCTTCAATCTCTCCGCTGCGATCTGGGAAGCCATCGGCACCCGCGCCGGCGGCGAAACCGTATCCGAAAGCGATTATTGACATGAAGTCGGCGTCATCGTCACGTCTGTTGGCTGGCCTCATCGCAATTGCCATCATCGCGTTGGTCGGATTCGGTCTGCTGTTTGCATTGACTTCCGGACCACCGCGACATCGCTATGTCGAAGGTGCGCCGCTGCTGCAACAAGCCGAAGCGCTGTTCAACGACACGCAAATTGGGCTGCAGTTCGCCCCGCCCAAGGAATGGGCCATGCAGGTCCGCTCCACCGAGTCGCCAGGCAACCACTTGCCCGAGCGCACGGTCGTGAAATACAAGCGACTCATTCCTAATGTTGCGGTCGCGTGGCTGAAAGTTGTCATCAAGGACATTCCTGAAGAGCAAAAACCCATCGAACTGCTACGTGGTCGCAAGCCGCCCGAAAAAGACTGGAAGGTAAGCAAGGATGTGGAAGATGATTTGAAAATCGGCAACCACGCCGCGGCTCGCATTACCTTCGGCGGCCCGTTCGATCCGGACGGGCGCGGCCAGCGTGATTTCACGTGCGAAATCGTCGTGGTCCGTCGCGGCGGGCAAATCTTCGAGTTCTCCGGCACGTTTCCCACCGCTGATGTGGAAGCACGAAAACAGATCCGCGCTGCCATCGATAGCGCGGCGTTCGGCAAGTGAATCTCTGGCCGTATTCTTCTTCATTGCCGCATCGCCGTTACTAGGTATAATTCCCCTTCAATAACGGCACGGAACCCGTTCGCCGTAAAGGAGTTGGGCATGGCAGATGGGCAGACCGGCGCGACGCGCCCCTGGTTGTGGACGCAGTTGTTCCGCACCTTTCAAGTTGCACTGGACCCCAAGAAACTGGTGCTCGCAGCGATCGGCCTAATGGTCGCGGCCGCCGGCACCACGCTTCTCAGCTGGCTATTTTTCTCGATGAAGTCGGAGCCACTTCAGGCGAACTATACCGCCGATACCTATGTCAAGCGCGGTGATCCCGAAGAAATAGCGCGGCGAAAAGCCATTGATGCATTCGAAAACGATCGCGCCTGTTACCTGTTCACCAAAAGCCTGGCCGGACCCAAGGATGAGTTCGACGCGCATGGCATCTTTCGCGTGTTCCCCTGGCATGAAGAGCGGGGTGCCAACCCGTATCTGCTGATTGCCGGACAGACGCGGCACGGCAGCGGCTTCGCAGGCGTGTGGGAATGGGTCAAGCACGACGGCATCCGTGTCATGCTCGAACCACTGCGCAAGTTCTTGTTGCCCGTCCGGCTCATGCTCAATCCGTTGGCCGACTTCTCCACGCGCCTCTATTTACTGATGGTCGCACTGGTGACGCTGGCGACGTGGGCCTTCTTCGGCGGTGCCATCACGCGCATCGCCGTCATGCAACTGGCCGGCAAAGAACCGCCGAGCATGACTGACGCCCTGCGTTTCGTCGCCCAAAAGTATGTGCATTACGTGGCTGCACCACTGGTGCCGGTATTGTTCGTCGGCGGCATTGTGTTGATTACCGTGGTGGTGTTCGGCTTGATCCACCTGGTTCCATACGTCGGCGACTTGGTTGACAGCCTGGTCTGGCCGATTGTGCTGCTGCTCGGCTTTGCCCAGGCACTCTTGCTCGTCGGCCTTGTCGGCTACCCGCTCATGTTCGCTACGATCAGTGCCGAAGGCTCCGATACATTTGACGCGCTTTCGCGCTCCTACAACTACGTCTATCAGGCTCCGTGGAACTATCTTTGGAATGCTCTCGTTGCCATCGCTTATGGCATGGTCGTGGTATTCTTCGTCGGCTTCATGGGATCGATGGTCGTCTATCTCAGCAAATGGTCGATCTCCCAAACGCCCGGTACCGAGTACTTTGCGAGCCGGCGGGCCGACCACTTATTCATGAAGACTCCGACCACATTTGGCTGGCGGGATCTGCTTGTTGATCGGCCCGAACTCAAGACAACAGCGTCCGAAGAGGCGCGCAACGCATATTTGCGCGACAACGTCACGCCCGGCAATTACCTCTCGGCATCGTGCGTCGGCGTATGGACCACGTTGGTGCTGCTCTTCGTCATCGGCTTCGGCTACAGCTACTTCTTCACGTCCAGCACGATGATCTATCTGCTGATGCGGCACAAGATCGATGACACGGATCTCGACGAGGTCTTCTCGGAGGACGAGTTGCCGGATGAACCCTTGCTGCCGCCAACCACGCTGCCCGGCCCCGGCTCAGCCGCGCCGCAAACGCAAATGGTGGACCCGCCGACGCTGCGCACGCCGGAAAAGCCGTAGCCACGGATCACGACGGAGGAATATGGATCAAACCATGTTCCTCCGCGGCCAACTCTGGATGGAATCATGCCCCGGCCGATCATTTTGTTCACTGGCGCGTTTGCTGACCTGCCGCTGGCCGACCTCGCGGCCAAGGCAGCCGAGTGGAGCTACGTCGGGCTGGAGCTGGCCGCTCGGGGCGATCACCTCGCCATTCAATCCGCGCTAACCGATGCCGAGGAATGCTCCCGTAAACTTGCGCTCTTGGCGGGCCATGACCTGCAAGCTCCCGTGATCGCCAATTTCGGCATTGGTCAAGCCATCGGCGATGTGATTGATGAACGCCATCGTGCCATCGTTCCCGATCATGTCTGGGGCGACGGCGAACCGGCCGGTGTGCGGGCACGTGCCATCGAAGAGTTGATGTCCACGATCCGCGTAGCTCAGCGGCTCGGCGCCGGCATCGTCACCGGATTCACTGGCTCGCCGATCTGGTCGTACAGCAACAGCTACCCAGGCGTCAAAGCGGAAGTCATCGACACCGCATTCGCCGACTTCGCCAAGACCTGGCATCCAATTCTCGACGTATGCCAGGAGTGCGGCGTGCGCTTCGCCCTGGAAGTGCATCCCGGCCAAATGGCCTTCGATTTCTATAGCACCGAACGCACGCTGGAGGCCATCGACCGCCGGCCGGAGTTCGGTTTGTGCGTGGACCCGTCGCATTTGCACTGGCAGGGCATCGACGCCGCCGCCTTTGTCAGGCAATTCGGCGATCGCGTCTATCACGTCCATATGAAGGACGTCCACATTCAACTGGATGGCCGAACGGGCTTGATGAACTCGTTCCTGCCCTACGGCGACCCGCGCCGCGGCTGGGAGTTCCGCGGCCCCGGCCGCGGCGGCATCGACTGGAACAACTTCATCCGCGCTCTCAACCAAATCGGCTACGACGGGCCGCTTTCGGTTGATTGGCGTGATGAGGGTTTGGACCGCGAATTTGGAGCGCAAGACGCCGTCCGCTTCGTCCAGCAGTTGGATTTCCCGGGAAAGATGGCAGCAAACATCAGCGCTTGGCGGTAACATGAATGATCGACTACCCGCGCTTTGAGGAGCGATCCATGTTGGTTGTCAATCGTCGAGTTACTTTGTTTACTGCATTGATCAGTATATTCGGCATATTTTGCGGCAACTCTGCTGCCCAGGAAAAGAAGCCCATCAAG
>JANLTA010000131.1:0-6757 GCA_031362705.1 Gemmataceae bacterium
CCATCATGGCCACTCGCACTCGCATGACAAGGCCGCGCCCAAGGAAGTGACGGTACTCAAACCGGAACTATTACAGCCACTGGTGATGACCGCAAAACCTGAAAAGGCGCTGAGTGTGCCGGAGGCATTGGCCAAGGCGGATGGGGAAACGGTGATCGTTTCCGGCGTCTCTCCCGGCGAAAAGGTGAAGCCATTTAACGCCGCTCTGGCGACGTTCGTGCTGCTCTCCCCGGAAGACGCCGCCCGGCCCGAGGTCAAGGACGAGTTCAATTGCGATGACGCGGCCATCTGCCCGCGGTGCCGGCAGTTGCTTGACAAGCACGCTGTCCGCGTCGAATTAGTCGATGACAAGGGAAATGTGCTGCCAACCAGCGTTGAAGGGTTCAACGGCATCAAGCCCGGTAGCCCGATCACCATCGAAGGCGTGGTCAAACGCGAAGGCAAGAACAAGAAACTTGTCCGTATCGTGGCGACAAGATTTTATGCCGGCTGATAGTGAATTGAATCTTACTTCTTCCCGAACAATCGGGTCATGAAGCTGGATTCGCGCTGGCCGCGATCGGGTGGGGTGCCGTCGGCGGGTGCCTTAGCATTGGAAATTGGTATCCGCTGCGATTGCTGCAAGCGGTCGCGGATGTTGTTGTTGTCGGTGCGCATGATGGAGTCGGCGTCGGCGCGGATGTCGGCTTGCATGCGCTGCAGGTCGGTCCGTTGCCGGGCGATCTCGGCCCGCTCTTTGGACATCTGCACTTCCATTTCGCGCATCTGCTTTTCCATCTCCTGCTCGTCCTGAGAGTGTTGCGCTTTCTGCTCGTCGAACTCTTTGATGATCTGATTGATCTTGCAGCGCTCACGTTCCAGTTCGTCGGCCATTCGGGCCAACTCTTCATCCGTAGGAGCGGGCGGCGGGATGTCGGCGATCTGCTGTTCGAGTTCGGCGATCCGCTGATTGAGTTCCAGGATGGCGTCATCGCGATGTTGCAGGGAAGTGGCATATTGATTGTCGGCCCCGCCCGATGACTCGTGAGCGTGTTGCAATTGCAGTTCCAACTGTCGCACCTGCTCCGTCAGTACACGCGCATCCTGTTCGGCGACTTGCAGTTTGACGATCAACTCGCCGACGTCACCTGCGCCGGTCTTCAGCATCGTCACTTGCTCTTCCAGCCCGGCGACGCGATATTGCCAGTTCTTGGCGTGCCGTTCGTTCTCTTCTTCTTGACTGATGGCTTGTTCGATCAAAGCGCGCAGTTCGGCGTTCTCAGTTTGGAGCCATGTCACATCGTCGTTCGTATCCACTGTTCGCGATGCCTCACGTGGCAATGGCGTGCGTGTCGTCACATCGACGCCACGGTTGTCAATGCGCGGGCGTGCCGTCAATCCGGAGAGTTTGGGGCGCGGGATCATGGCCGATGAGCCGTGGACGCGCGTCTGTTCGGGCAAATCGACTGGTTCGGGCGTGGGCTCTGCAACGGCTACTGGGGCGGCTCCGGAACCGCGCAGTCGGCGACGAACTGTGGTGGCGTTGGTGGTTTCAGACGGGTTCGGCATCGGACCGCCTCCGAGGGGTGCCAGCTCGGACATTACGTAAAAGTCTCAAGACCGGCGCAAATGCTCATCACGAGCCTAACTCGCGCCGTGGCAGAGTCAAGTAATAGCGCAAGTTTTAACGGGGGTGCCGTTCCGGCAGGTAAGGACGATCGTGCCCCGGACCCATTCATATCCGGTATTTCCGGGAAGGCGAACTGCTCCGCTCAGGCCATCCACGGGGCCAAGGTATTTGCGGAAAGAGGCGTTATTTCTGCTGGCACGAACCGGGGATTACCCCGTAGAATAGCACTACGTCTGGGAGCGCACACTTCATGCGATCCATTGGGCGGGTGGCTTGGATCACTTCCGGGAGAATGGCTACCATGACTAACGTTCGCAGGCTTCAGGCGGCTGCCGCTTTTTCCGCAGCCGTCTTTGCCGCCACCTGCTGGGAAATTGGCGAGGCCGTGTCTCGGCATCGCCCACCCTCAGCCTTCAGCCGTGGCGTCGGCACCGCCGCCGAGCGAAACCCTATCGGTATCGAATCCACGGGCATCTTCGCCAGCCGACCCGTTATCACTTATACCGCTCCAGCCGGTTCCTTCTTCGCATGGCAAGTGAAACCCGAATTGGGTGCAACTGTCGCCCGGCCACGTGATCTCATCGTGGTCATTGACACGTCCGCCAGTCAGGCCGGCAGCCCGATGAAGCAGGCCCGCGAGTTGACCGCCGAGTTGGCGAAGCAAGCCGGCCGAGGCGATCGCATTGCCATTTGGACCGTTGATACACCGGAATGGACACGCGACCTGACCAAAGGCCTGCGAGCCGCCACCGACGCTTGCGTTACCGATGCACTGACACAACTTGAAAACTCCGATTACGCCGCTGGCACGACCGACCTGAAGAATGGATTGAAACGTGTCATGAGCGCAATGCCCTCCGGCGAAGATCGCCGCATGGCGATTGTCTATCTGGGCGATGGCGACAGCGTTCTGAATCCGATGAGCGACGCCGAGCGCAATCGCATTGCCGCCGACCTGGCCGATCGCCAAGTGTCGGTGTTCACCGTGCCGCTGGGCCGCAAGATCAATGCCAAGACAATTCACGGCCTGGCTAGTGCGACAGGTGGCTCGGTCATGCGTTTAGCGCATAACGACAAGGCGTCTGAAGCTGCTGAGCGCATGCTCAAGAACATTGATGCCCCGGTGTTATTCCCAACCAAGACTGATTACACGAATGTCGTCGAAGCCATGCCGACGCGCTTGCCGCCATTGCGTGGCGATATGCCGACGTTGGTAGCTGGCCAATTTCGCGGCGAGACTGTTGAGTGCCGCGTCGAGGGCACGGTCAACGGCAAGCCTGTCGCGATGGTGTTGAAAGATCAACTTCCGCCGACCGATGGCAACAATTACTTCCTGATGAATCTCGTCAAGCAGTGGAGCGATGCCGACCGTTCCGCGCCGGCCGTCATGCGTGCCGACCGCGGCTTGGCTTTGTCATTTGAACAAACCCGGTTGGCCCGTGATGAGTTTCTGACGCAGGCCCAATGGGCTATGGGCGTGGACAAGTACGATGCCGCCGAGCATTTGTTCAAGACAGCCGGTGCCATCGATCCACTTGATGCTGAGGCCGCAGGCGGCGCCAAAATCGCTCAACAACTGCGATCTGGCACGACCACCAAGACACAACTCGCCAAAGATGTGCGGGCCATGGGCGGAAACGTGGAAGTGGTGAAAGCCAGTTCGACGGAATTGACACAGGACACGCCGGTTCGCCCCGGCTCCGAACCGGTCTCCGGTGCGGCGCTACTCGAACTGGAGAAGCGTCGTCGAGCGGTTCAAGAACAACAGCTCACGCAAATGGTTGATGACGCGGTTCGTCAGGCTCGCCAAGTGGTGAAAACTGATCCGGACTCGGCTTACGATTTGCTCAAACGACAACTCGGCTCCGTTCGCGACAATGGCGACCTCAGCGATGGCGTCCGCTCGACACTTGCCAATCGGCTCGAATCCGCATTACGCACGATTCAGGCTGATGGTGCCCGGGTGAAGCTGGAGCAGGATGCCGAATTGCGGCGTCGCATTGCCCTCGAATCTCGTCGTGGCAGCGATATTGTTCGCGTCGCGGATGAAGAACGAATTCGCGAGCGAGTCCGCTTGTTCGGCTCGCTGATGGACCGCGCCCGCTACGAAGAGGCATACAAGGAATCGCTGGAACTCCAGCGCGAATTGCAAGCCAAGGGCCGGGCAACGCCTCCACAGGTTCACGCTTCATATGTGATGAACACGAATGCGGCCGCGATCCGCGATTACGATGAACTCCGCCGCGTGAAGGAAGAACGCTTCCTGCTCACCATGTTCCAGGTCGATAAGTCGCACGTGCCGTTCCCTGACGAACCGCCGGTCGCTTATCCGCCGGCTGCGTACTGGAAAGAAATCACGGAAATGCGTAAGGATCGTTACGCATCCGACGGCCTTGGCGGCTACTCGCGCAAAGCGAATGAGTTGCGCGATCAGTTGGCGCGGCCTGTGACTTTGTCACGTGCCTTTGAAGGTGTGCCACTCAAAGATGTGCTTGCCGACTTCGGCGAGCTTTACAACATCACGTTCTTGATCAACCCGGTTCCGTTCAAAGCGGAAGGTGGCGACGACAAGATCGAAGACAAACCAGTACGCATTCCGAAAATGCCAGGCGTCTCGCTCAGCACGCTGCTCAGCTACGCCCTCTCGAATATCAATGCCACGTATTTGATCCGCAAGGATTATGTCGAGATCACGACACGCAGGGCAGCCGGCCTCGAGAAGACCGTCCGCGCTTATGCGGTGGCCGACCTGGTCATCCCGATTCCCAATGCTGTTGATCCGCAGTCGCTGCAACAGAACTTGCAGGTGCTCGGCAGTTCGCTCTCCGCGAACGGTCAGGCCATCTTCGGTGCGGCTGGCGGCGGTTTGAATCTCGGCAACTTCGGGAACCTCGGCGGCGGCGGCGTCCAGCAGTTCGGCGGCGGCTTCGGCGGCGGCGGCTTCGGCCAAGGTGGCGGTGGCGGCGGTCAAGCGTTCCTTGGCGGCGGCGGCGGTCAGTTCCAAGGCGGTGCCATCGGCTTCGGCGGCGGCACGGGGCAGAACAACCTCGGCTTCGGCGGTGGTGCCCTCGGCTTCGGTGGCGGGCAACAGGGCCAGTTCGGCAACCTTGGCGGCCAGTTCGGCCTCCAGGGCGGCGATACGTCCAACATCCTTATCAAGCTGATTGAAGACACCATCGCGCCGCGGGAATGGAATACCACGGCTGCACGTTACCTCAATCCAAACGGTGTTTCGGAAGACTCAGACCTTCCACCGCTGGACATTGCACTGCTCAATTCGATGGGCTACTACCAGCCGGCCCGCGCTTTGGTCGTCCGCGGTTCGGCCCGTGTCCACAGCCGCATCGGCGATTTCACCGCTCCGTCCGCGCCCGGAGCGGGTGCGAAGAACAAGGTTGATCGTGGTGACGATGTCCTGGTCTTCGGGCCAGGAGCTAAGAAGACCCCGGTTCAGCCGGTCGCGGTTGCCAAGCCGGAACCCGTCAAAAAGGATGAACCAGTTGTCGCTGCGAAGGAAGCGCGCGACATCAAGAAAGTCTGGAATGAAACGATGGCTCAGGGCCACTTCAAACCACGCAACGTCATCGGCGTCGCCTCAGTGCTGTCCGTATGTGCGAAGTTCGACGAGGCGGCTGAAGTTCTCAAGGCAGACCTGCGTCACGGTGTCCTCGCTCACCCATGTGTGTTCGACGCCTTGGCGGTTGCTCTGCAGGAAAGCGGCGCGTCCATCGAGGAAATCGAACGGGCTAAGCTCTCGAAGATCGACCTCGACCCGACCAATCCGTTGAACTTCCTCGACGTGGCCCAAGCCGTGACCGACCTTGGCCGGCACGATCGGGCACTCGAATACTGCAAACGGGCCGCCGCTCTGGAGCCGAACACTCCCGAGGCGTACCACAAGACCTTGGTCATGATCGGTACCGGCGAGAAAGCCACCGCCGAGGCCGTGCAATGGGCCGCCGGCAACCTGCTGCAACGCGACTGGGGCACGGAAGGCGCTCGCTACCAGGATCAGGCCAAGAAGGCCATCGACGACCTGGCCGCGCGGCTCGAAAAGGCTGGCCAAAAGGCTGATGCCGCTCAAGTCCGCGCGATTGCCGACCAAAACCGTCAGCGTGATCTCGTCATCGAGACCAAGTGGGCGGAACAGGCCGACATCGACATGAGCGTCGCGGAGCCAGCCGGTACCGTGTGTGCATCACGCATGCCACGCACGCCGGCCGGCGGACTCTGGAGCGGTGACAACCTCAATAAGAATGAAGAATCGTATGTCGCTGCCCAGGCGTTCAACGGCTCTTACGAAATCACGGTTCGACGTGTGTGGGGCAAGCCGCTGGCCGACAAGGTTTCGGTTCGCGTTATCAAGAATCAGGGTGGCAACAACGAAGCAGTCGAGTTGCACACGCTGGTGCTCGATAACAAGGGCGAAGCCAAGTTGAAGATCAACATGGCCAACGGCCGCCGCGAACAACTGGACTCAGTGCCGGTGACCGCCACCGTCAAGCGTCTGCCGGTTTCCCGACAGACGCCGGATGAGATCAACAACCTCCTCCGTTCGATGGCCGACCCGATGCTGGCGATCAGCCGGCCCGGCATGACCGGCGGTTCATCCGCTGGCGGCACCATGACCGAAACGGCACGTGCGACACTCGGCATGGAACCGGGCGTCGAGCTTTCGCACCAAACGAAAGTATCGCCGGCCCTGTCTTCCGGTGTGGATCTGCTCACCAAGACCACGATCAGCGGCGACCGTAGCACCATGAAGGTCAGCTTGTCGCCGGCATTCGACGCCAAGACGGTCAGCCCGCGTGTCCCGCTGGCGGCTGTACCGGGCGGCAACTGATTCGCTATTTGAGGCCGAAGCGTAGCGAGGCGGAAAAAACTGTTCGCCTCGCTACGCTTCGGCCTCCAAAAACTAACCCGACCCCCGCGAGCCGAACTCGCGGGGGTTTTTGTTGCGCCGTTTCGTATCCGTACAACAGTCTATAGTCGCCCGTTTGCCGGTGTCGTGATGCTGAAAACTCGAATTGCCTTCGCCTCTGTCTTGCTGACCCTGGGTGCCATGAACGCTGCCGCCGACGAAGGTATGTGGCTAGTCAACGACCCACCGCGGGCCTTGCTCAAAGAGAAATACAAATTCGACCTGAC
>JANLTA010000173.1:0-3645 GCA_031362705.1 Gemmataceae bacterium
TCGTACAGGAATTCCCATAGCCCGTAAAAGAGCGAATAGCCCATCGCGTGCTTGTTGCCGCGAATTTTGGTGTGAACTTCGACGCCGGTCACCAGCAGGTGGCGCGGCAGGCGATACGCTTCAGGAATCTCCGGGTCATCCAAACTCACGTAGGCTACGACCACGGGCGATGTCTCGTTGTGGTCGTCCTTGTTCGGGACGGCCTCACCGGAGATTTGCGATTTGTAAAGAACGCCCTTGTAAACCTCCGTGGGGTGCGACGTGACCAGCAAGTCCACCATGAGGTGCGGATTCGGGTCATTGGCGTCAAATGCACGCAATACTTGATTGATGTGCTTCTGCGGAATCTTGAGTTCGAGTTCCCATGCGCCTTCTTTGTCGCCCAACCGGAGGATCGGGTCGTTGGGCCGCACGTATTTGTTCCCGAAGTTCTCGCGGAAGTCGGCATCCAGGACCGTCCACTGACGATCGTGATTGGCCGCGTCTGTGTTGGCAAACTTTGGTGCCTGCACATAGAACCAGCCCGGCCGGCTCGGATCGCAATTGTTGATCTTCAGCATCTGATCGCGTTCGCGGGTCTTCGATACCACGGCCGCCCGAAAGCGCGACTCATCGCCGTTCAGTTTGGCAATATCGGTCGGATTCTTGGCAATCAAAACCTGACTGTGATACGCCTCCGCCGTCTCAGCACTTGTCTTGATTTCATCCGAAAGCTGCCGCAGCTTTTGCTCCAGGATCGGATCGAACAGCACCGCCAACTGGTGGCCGGCGTCGAATACTGCGTTCTGGTCAATCAGGAATTGCTTCAAGTGACCGTCATGCGTCACATACACGCGCTGACGTTCTTTCGGCAATAACTGACCATTCGAATCGAGCTTCATCGGGTACGGTACAAAACAAAGCGCGCCGATAGCCAACGCCAAGCCCGCCACCACGCTCCAGATGATCGCTTTGGTTTTGCCGCCCATGCCTTGCTGAAACGCTGCGACCGGTCGCCAGATCCACTTCAGTGGCACCCGCTCCAACTCCACCGCGTTGTACATCGCACTCGTGGCGTGGCGCGCCACCACGTCCAACCGCGAAATCAACGGCTCGGTCGCCGCCGGAGGATCAAAGCTCTCCATAATCAGCGCGGATCGGGGCAGACCCGGCAAGTCTTTTTGTCGATCATCCTTCAATGGTTGAATGACCAGGAACTTACTGTTGCTCTCGGCCAGGTATTCGTCGAGCGTCTCCAGCACGTCCGGCGGCAACGAATCATCTTTCGTGCCCTGGAAGACGAGCTTTTCGCCCCACTTCATCACTTTGTCGGTGAGTGATTTCATCAACAGGATCAGGTTCGACCGCTTTTCGACGACATCCGAACCGCTGACACATTCGATGCGCGCCTTGCGATCCAGCACTGTGGCCACGCTCAAGCGGTCGCACCCGATGAGTCGGCGGCCCTCATTAGCGATGTGATAAGCAACTCGTGTCGGCTCCAGGCTCGAGTGGATTTCGCGGGCAAAACCTTCGACCTGCGCCCAAATCTGTTCCTGGCCAACGAGCTTGCGACCCGTTTGATTGCGCAGAAACTGGGCCGCGTAACCGGCCATCTGCACGACGTAATTCAGATACGTCCGCTGCATCCGCACATCGTACCGGGCTTCGGTCCACAACTCCAAGATGCCCGTGCATTCTTTTTCCATTTGCACGGGGACAAGCAAGCAGTAAAACTCGGTCGGGTTACCCGCGGGCAGCCCTTCAAGAATGCCCGAGGTGCCGAACGGCTCCAGGAGCATCGGCCGGCCCATTTGGAAGGCCTGGCGGAGCAATTCGTTGTGACTCTGCCGGCCATTCTTGTGCCGGTCGAGGCCCACATTATCAATGTTGATTTGGCATTGGAGCTGCAAAAAGCCTTGCGGCGTGCGCAGCCAGACGGCACCGGCGGGGGCGTCAATGCCGCCGATGACTTTATTGAGGAAGTCGCCAAAAAATTCCGTCGGTGCCAGATCGGAGCCGGCAAGACGCGCGACTTCCTCGAAGGCCTCGTCGATCTTGCGCGACGCGTTCTTCATCTGTTCCGGGGACAACGTACCTGTGCCAGGTTGGGGACTCACCAGTCAACCTCGTTAAAGGACGTAGAAACTACCCGGATTAACGTACGCCGACGGCTGGGTCGTCGCAAGTCGTGGGCGCACCACATCATACAGTCGCCTGCAAGGGATACGATGCCGTTTGCACGAGAAACGGCTGCCATATCGGCGGGACGGCATTATTGGCGTCACATATTGCAAACCTTATGCCGCCACAGCCATTCGTCGCTCTTCACATCCCAGCAAGCGATACATCAAGTCGGCCGGTTCTTCCGGTCCCGTGGGCAATTGCCAGGTCACGTTTTCCGTGCCGGCAAGCTGCACCGCGGAGCCGTATTCACCCTCACACCAAAGTCGAACGAAGCGACCCACGATGCGACCGCGCCGACACATCGCTGATAAGCAGTTGTGCCGTGTGGTCTCCGCAAGACTGCTCGCCGCCAAGTTCTCGGCCCGTTCGACGAGCCATTCAACGAGCAAGCGCGCCTCTTCATCTCCCAGGCCCCGGGTCAGCGACTCATCGTCCAAAATCGGACGCAGGAACGCACGATCAAGCATCAAACCCCTCCCCCGGTCCGCAACGGCGACCCATAGGCCGCACCAGCCGCGCCATTTCCCCTATTCTCATCACGGAACACCCATTCGGAGGCCGGTGAATAACCCCGCCCTGCCGTTATGGCAACCGCAAATTACCCGCCTTGACTGACCGGAAGAACTGGTACGTGCTTTTACTTCCGAGGTGTAGTCCTGAGCCCGACGCGCAAGCAAGGTAATGCGGACGTGTCCGAATTTGCATTTGTCTTCTTTGTGCGTTCCTTTGTGCCCTTTGTGTCTCTGTGGTGAGCTTTTAAGACCAACCACAGAGGCACAAAGGGCACAAAGGAAACACAGAGAAAGCCAAACAGTGGGCGTGTCCGTATTTGCATTTGTCTTCTTTGTGCGTTCCTTTGTGCCCTTTGTGTCTCTGTGGTGAGCTCTTAAGACCAACCACAAAGACACAAATGGCACAAAGGAAACACAGAGAAAACCAAACTGCGATTCGACCGACAAGGACAAACGCATGGACACGATATCAATCCGATTGGCCGAACCGCGCGACATGCCCACAGTCATCGCGATGGTGGCGGAACTCCTCACCGAACTGGGTGAAGAAGGCGAAGACGTTGAGTTGTTACCAATCGAGCAACTGGCATCGGCATGGCAACGGGTCGATCAGACACATACAGCGTTCGTTGCGGAGACATCAGCAGGTCAGCCGATCGGTATCCTCACGTTAACAGAGTCATTCGCCATCTACGCGAATGGCCGCTACGGCATCATCAACGAAATGTATGTGCTGCCCGACCACAGATCAGCAGCCGTTGGAACGAAACTGATCGACGCCGCCATCAATCACGCCAAGGCCAGGGATTGGCATCGCATCGAAGTCACCGCGCCCGAGTCACCGCGATGGAATAGAACTCGTGCATTTTACGAGCAGCGTGGCTTTACATTTACGGGACCAAAGCTCAAGCTGTTGTTTGACAACCCCTAGGGCCACGCAGCGGCCGGTTCTCCGGACCCGGCTGCG
>JANLTA010000218.1:0-6570 GCA_031362705.1 Gemmataceae bacterium
CAGGTTGTCGTCAATGACGGACCAGTGGCATCAATGCGACACGTCGTTTCGCCAGATGGGAAATGGTTAGCGACGAGTGCCACGATTCAGACCCGATTTCCCGGGTTTGAGGGCGATGGCGAAGTGCGTATTTGGGATGCCAAAACGATGAAGCCCACCCACACGTTGTTTCGTGTGCCGGGTTGCGGCAATGGCCTCGCGTTTACTCCGGATTCGAAAAGTCTGACGACGGTGATCGTTGCAGAACCCGGAACTGGTGGATTCACTGGCATCAAAGTGTGGGATGTTGAGACTGGCGTCGAACAACGAAAGCTGCAACCTCCGGAGCGATGTGTAGGATTATTGGCATTTTCCCCGGATGGCAAACTGTTGGTGACTGGCGGAAGCATCATGGTGTCAGTGAATGGTAGAACGACCAGTTTTGGCCAGCTCACGATCTTAGAATATGCGACTGGCAATATCGATCGAGCGCTGGACAATCCCAGCGGTGGCTTTGAAGCAGTTGCTTTTACGCACGACGGCAAACATCTGATCACCGGTAAAGGGGGGCCAGGCAGGCTGAGGCCCGGTGGATGGTCTGTCGCCACCGGCGTGACAGACTACTGGAAGGTTGATACCGGAAATAAAGTCTGGAGCGTGGAGAGGGCATGCGGAATCTGTGACGTCGTCGTTTCTCCGAACGGTGACATCATTGGCGTCGGGGACTTCAGTGGAATCCGATTCATTGATGCCAAGACCGGCACAATCACGGAGGAACTGCAAATAGCCAAGTTGGTGCGGTGATCGGAATCGGCGACCGTGTCGCGGATCAGACCTTTCTTCGCCCCAATGGCGAATCGGTCCGGCTTTCCAGTTTCCGTACGCCGATGTTGCTGGTGTTCCTCCGCCACTTGCGGTGAATTTCCTGCTTGGCGCACCTCGGGGAGGTGCAAGGACGTCTGGATGAAATCCGCTTGGCCAAGGCGGACATTCTGGTCATCACACAGTCGCGGCCGCAGGCGATTGTCGCCACGGCTACCAGTTTGCCGACGGTGTGCGACCCAGACCGCGCCGCCTACCGCTACTTCGGCTTGGATCGCGGGAGGTGGTCGATGTTTTTTCGTTGGCGCGTGCTCATTCGATATCTGAGTCTCATCTTTACTGGTTGGCGGCCCCGCGCCGTAGAACCTGGGGAGGATATGCTGCAACTCGGCGGCGATTTCATCGTTTCGGCCGACCAATGTCTTGTTTACGCTCATTGGAGCGACGACCCCGCTGATCGCCCGGACGTCAACGAGTTGGTCCTCCGAATCCAACAACTGGCATCCACGTCATGAGCCATATGGTGACGGCCGAACCTACGTCGGCGTGTCGGACCGAAGCGCGCAATCAATTTCCCGGCGACATGATCGTTCGGGGGATTTAGGGGCTAGTTTCGCGCGCCGTTTTGCTTCAAACTCCCTTTCTCCAACCGAAACGAGTACCCACCAGTCAACATGCCATTCAGCGATTGCCATTCGGCAAGCAAACGCCGCGACCGCTTGGCTCTGCGCCAAGCGGTCACCGGGAACAATTGTTTCGGACGAATTTGCTCAAATACTTCCTCCAAACCTTAACCGGAACTGAATGAAGTCGCTGGCGGCGACCGCGCCGTCGTTGTCGAAGTCGAAGATGTGGTTGGTGCCACCCAGTGCGAGGCGGAATTGGATGAAGTCGTTGGCTGCCACCGTGCCGTCACCGGTGATGTCGCCGAAGAGGCGGAAGAGTCTCGGCGAGGCGGAACTGCTGGCTACCAAAATGTAATCATCCCCCCCGGTCCCATTGCCGTCGCCATCAAAACCGTCAGCGCCAATTTGATTGGCCAAGACTATCAAAGTGTAAAGACCATCGGACAACGATTTGCCATCGACCGCGCCACCGGTGAAGGTCAACGTAACATCATTGCCACTGACCACCGCGGCCAGATTTACGGCTGCCGAGTCGTTGCTTCGAGAGAGTGCGAAAGCAGCGGCCGGATTGCCAGTGAAAACCACTGTGCTGTCAAAAGTTACTTTGATCTGCGTGACCATTGATCGTTGGACAGTGCCATCGCCGACAACCACGTTGGCAACTTTCGCGGCCGGTTGCAATTCAAACGCGCCAATGTCTGTAGTTCCGACAACGCGCGGAAGTCCCCGTTGATCGGAGGTTGACGCCCCCGCGTTGTTTCCGACATTCAGCGCCGCACTGCCGGGCAACAACGCATGCGTCTGGGTCGGCCCGCCGTTGTAAGCCAGCGGTCCAAGCTTGAGGTCAGTACCGAAGGGGAGGTTGCCGGTGCCGGTGAGTGAAGTGAATCCGGCGTTTGAACCGACGGCACTGAAGTTCGCCGTCACTGCAATTGCGCTGAAAATATCAGGAGCACTGCCGCCGCTATTGCCGCTGACGATGCTGCTCTCCAGACTGATGGCGGGTCCCGATTGCAAAATGATCCCGCCACCAAAATCTGCAGCGTTCCCAGTAATTGTCGAGTTCTGAATAATGACGGTAGTATTGAACGATTGAATGGCGCCGCCCTTCATCGCGACATTTCCACTCAACGTGCTGTTTACGATTGTGAGACTCGGAGCGGAGACACTAATCGCGCCCCCAGAGCCGGTATTTTTCGCCGAGTTACCGGCCAGTGTGCTGTTTTGAATCGTAATGCTGGTCCCGAACGCGTCGATTCCGCCGCCGCTGATGACCGCATGGTTACCCATGACGCCACATCGGACGAGAGTGAGCTTTCCGAATGGGCCATCCGCATCGAATGAGAGGGCGCCACCGTAATTCGAGGAGGAGTTTTTGGTCATGTAGCAATCTGTGAAGGTCACCACTTGGTTGTCGCCGAAATAGGCGCCGCCACGACCGGTAGCACTGCCCGCCGTGAGCGTCAGCATTGCGAAATTGATAAGCGTCCCCGCCGGGGCCGAAGTCGCATTGAAAATGCGTGTATTGCCGCCACCGCTCACAATCACTCCGACTATTGGACCAGTGATCGTGGCAGCATCGGTGATGATGATCTCACTGGTCAACGTGATCGTCTTGGCGGATGCAAACACTGTTGGATCGAATGTAATCGTGTTGGCACCGACGAAAGCGTTTGCATCCACCACTTGTTGCCGCAGGCTGTCTTTGCCAGCATCGTTCGTGTTGCGGACGACGAATTGTGGATCGGATTCGACCGCACCGATGTCGGCCTGGCCGTTCCAGGTGCGAACGAGACCGCGCTGGTCGGCGGTCAAGCCACCGATGTTTAAGCCGGCATCGACGGCGAGGCTGCCAGGCAACAACGTATGCGTTTGGGTCGGCCCGCCGTTGTCGGCGAGTGGCCCAAGCTTGAGGTCCGCGGCGAAGGGGAGGTTGCCGGTGCCGGTGAGTGAAGTGAATCCGGCGTTGGAGCCAACGGCACTGAAGTTTGCCGCTACTGCTTTGCCGTAGTTGTAGATATCAACGGCGCCGAAACTGCTGTTGCCGCTGACAATGCTGCTTTCCAGGCTCATGTTCGGGGCATTGCCGAACGACAAGTCGATTCCGCCGCCATTGCCTCCCGAAGTATTACTGGTGATGGTGCCGTTGCGGATGGTAATCCCGCCCCCGGCCTTGCCGCGGAAATAGATGCCGCCACCGCCTTCCGATGCCGAGTTGCCGGAGATGGTGCTGTTCTCCACGAGGAGGGTGCCACCGGCCGAGAAGAAGTCGATCGCGCCGCCGCGCGGAGCCGAGTTGCCGGAGAAGGTGCTGCGTTGCACGGTCAAGCTGCCGCCGTTGTGAACGTGGATGCCGCCGCCATCCTTGGTCGTCGCCGTGTTGCCGACGATGGCACACTCGGTCAAGGTCAAGGAATCATCCTCGACGAGGAGGCCGCCGCCATTGGCGGTCTTGCCGCCCGTTATTGTCAGGCCGTTGATCCCCACGGCAGCACCAACGCCGGGGATATCGATACTGAACACCCGGCTGGCGTTGTTGCCGCTGACGGTTGCCAGTTTGGCTCCAGGCCCGGTGATCGTTAGCGGGTCAGAGATCGAGAGCTGGCCAGTGGTCAACTTGATCGACTTGGCCAAAGCAAATACAGTCGGGTCAAACGCAATCGTGTTGGCCCCGATGAAGGCATTGGCATCCAACACAAGTTGCCGCAGACTGTCTTTGCCGGCATCGTTGGTGTTGCGAACGATGAACAACGGATCGGATTCGACGGCACCGATGTCAGCCTGGGCATTCCAAGTGCGTGCCTTGCCGCGCTGATCGGTAGTAAATGCTCCCACGTTGGAGCCGGCATCAATGGCCGGGCTATCGGGCAACAGGGAATGTGTTTGTGTCGGGCCACCGTTGTCGGCGAGTGGCCCAAGTTTTGGGTTAACACCAAAGGCGAGGTTGCCGTTGCCGATGAGCGACGTGAATCCAACATTTGACCCGACGGCACTGAAGTTCGCCAGCACCGGTATGCCGCCGCTGTCGATATCAGGCGTACTGCCACCGTAGTTGCCGCTAACAATGCTGCTTTCCAAGCTGATGTTCGGGGTGCTATTGGGCAAACGGAAGATCCCGCCAGCGGTGCTCGCCATGTTATTGGTGATGGTGCTGTTGCGGACGGTGAGGCCACTTCCCACTTTACTGCCGAAGTAGATGCCGCCACCAACTGACGTTACAGTGTTTGAAGAGATTGTGCTGTTATCGACCGTGAGACTGCCGCTGTAGGAATAGAAAACGATCGCACCGCCGCTTCCTGCCGAATTGCCAGAGAGTGTGCATCGTTGCACCACGAGGCTGCCTCCGTTAGCGTAAATGCCGCCACCGATAAAGGCCTTGTTTCCGCTGATGGCACACTCGGTCAACGTGAGCGCGGCATTTAAATTGAACATGCCGCCGCCTTCGATCCTATTGCCGCCGGTCATTGTGACGCCGGAGATAGCTACGGCGGTACCTGTGCCAGGGACATTGACGTCGAACACTCGGTCCGCGTTATTGCCGCTGATCGTGGCCAGTTTGGCCCCCGGCCCGGTGATCGTGACCGCGTCGGTAATCGAGAGCACACCCGTGGTCAGCGTGATCGTCTTGGCCGAGGCAAAAACAGTCGGATCAAACGTGATCGTGTCGGGACCTGAATTGAAATTCGCGCTGAGGATTGCCTGCCGCAAGGAATCCGTCCCGGCGTCAAGCGTGTTCATCACGGTGAACGTGGCTGGAGTTCGCCGGTCTTCCAGAGCTTCAAGGAACAATCGGCGACAAAGTGCTTTTCGCAACATGATCTGACTCCGGCGAAGGTCGAGAAACTCACGATCCGCCATTGAGTACGATGTCGCGCCGCCGACCTTACACCAAAAGCATGAACTTTTATGAATTAGGTCGGGATGTGTTGCAATAGCCTGAAAAAAAGGGGAGTTTCGAGCCTGACTATTTGGCATCATTCGGTGGTTGTTTGACCAAAAGTCTGACTAATGCGTTGATGGCCGACTCGTCGGAATGGGTGCCGTAAATCCTTTTGAGGGTCCCAAGGCACGAATTACATTTCAGAATGTGGGCTTCGACGGCAGGTCGGGCCTCCGGCGCGAGATCGCCGATCGCCAATTGCGAGATGAGTTGCGCATCGGGGCAGAGGGATCGATCCACGAAAGGCCTTGTATTCGAGATTGCAATTCCCCGAAGAACAGTACGAACGAATGACGCGGACCTTACACGAAATGCCCCGTCACTCCAAAAATCCCGTCAACTCATCACGCAATCGTTGAATCACCCGGCTCTTGGCCACGTAGACCGAATTCTCCGTCATGCCATGTTTCGCTGCCACGACCGATGCCGGTTGTTGACCATCCATGAATTCCCAACACGCGGCCCACGTCTTCGTTTCGAAATCCTGGCGAATCAATGTAACCGCATTGTGCAAGAGTTGTCGGCGGTATTCATCTTCCCAAAAGTCACTGAGGGGATCTTCCATCGCCGGCTCGACAACATCGTCGAGGGCGATTTGATTCCGCCGGGCCGATTGCCGTTTCCAATCACGAAGTTTGTTCATCGTCACCGCCCGTAGCCAGGCGCGGAAACTGCCATCGCGGTCGTAACGGAAATCCGACATCTTTTGGACGAGAATCGCGAACACTTCTTGAACCAAGTCGGCGGCATCGTGCGGTGGCAAGCCGCAGCGATTCGCCCACGATTGCAAAAGAGGCATGTACAACGACGTGAACCGTTCCCAAGCCGCCTCTTGGCCCGGCTGCCGCAATTGCTCCAGCAATGTCACTGATGTGGTTTGCATGCGTTGCTATTACGGTTGAGCTTTCTTGCGGTTTGTCAACCGTTCCCGCCATTTGGCGGCTTCGTCCGGCGACGCCTTCCGATCATAGAGCTTAACGATGTTCTCCAACACCACTGTCAACCGGCCGGATTGTTCCCTGGGGATCTGTTTTTCGTGCCGCACCAGGCCTTCATATCCTTGGAGCAACTGTGATTCGGCTTCGTCGACCTTGCCTTGCTCCAACAATGATGTTCCGAGCTGCGCTTTCAAGTTGGCCCGGAGCCAATTGTCCGGCTGTTTCGTCTCGGCAATCTTGAGGCACTCCCACAATAGAGGCTCGG
>JANLTA010000798.1:0-9712 GCA_031362705.1 Gemmataceae bacterium
ACTTTCGGCTGGCTCAACCGCTCACGGCGCCTGTCGAAGGACTATGAACAAACAATAGAAAGTTCCCGTGCCTTCGTTCTCGTGGCTATGATTCATCTGATGGTCCGAAGACTATAAAAACTCGCTTTTTGGACACGCTCTCAGGCCCGGCCACCCACGCAAATCAAGGCAACGAGGTACTAACGTCGCGAGCTTCACGAATCACAACCGGCGTTGATTGCCATTGCCCAGTAGCCGGGGACAAAATCCATGGACGTTAATTGGTGGACAAGCACATGATTCAATCAGCACCAGACGCAATGTCCTGTCTCACCCGCCTGTTTCGCGGCAGCGCCGCGCAATGTCGGCGGACACGTCGGCGGAAAGTTTGTCTTTGCCGCGGCCGGCGACTTCGGAGCGGAGCCATTCGGCGGTAACGCGATCAATGATACTCAACTGGCGGCGGAAGCGATGACAGTTGCCGCAGATGGCGAGATGAGCCAATAATACCATTCGCGCCGGCAACGCCAGGGGCAAGTCGAGATCGCGGCTCATCCACGCGGCCGCTTTTCGGCACGTAATCACAAGTCACTCCTGTTCGCCGGCCCGCACCCAATTGCGATCCAGACACTGATTTAGCCGGAGTCGCGCCCGGTGCAACAACACCCACAGGTTGTTCGCCGAGACACCCAACTCCCGACACGCTTCCGCCGGTTCGCCTTCGACAAGGTGACGAAAGACGAACGCGCGCCGCATACGGTCGGGTAACTTGCTCACGCACCCGGCGACGGCTTCCCAGAATTCGCGCTTGCGACCCGCCGTCTCCGGATGGACGTCGTCCCACTCGCCGGGCGGTCGCCGCCAGCGGCCACGATGATCGAACAAATCATCCGTCATCGGATCAATACCCGCAATGTCGGTGGCCAACTTCTCTTTGGCGGAACGGCGTAACCGATTTACCAGTTTGCGCCGCAGTATGCTCACTAGCCACGTTCGCAATGATGAGCGGCCGGCAAACTTCGCCCGGCCCTGCCACGCGGCCAGAAACGTCTCCTGCACCAAGTCCTCAGCGGCCTCCGTGCGGCGTGTCCGGTTCAGCGCGTAACGGTAGAGATAGTCGCCGTGGCGTTCGATCCAATCTTCCGGCGCTTCGGCGTCGGGTATGCTTTTGACGTTCACTTTGCTTCGTCCTTGATGAATGCTTGGGCACGATTTCCCCCACCATTGGTCGCTGTTCACGCCCATTCCTTACAGTCGTCGACTTATTTCTTTTCCATGTAAGGTCTGTTGCCGCCGCGCGACTGACAACGGCCCGCGAATTCCCAAGAGAAACAGCCATGCGATCACGAATGTTAATGTACACCAATCTCGTCTTGTTCGGCCTGACCCCCGCCGCAACGGCTCAGGTCGTCAACGTGACCGTGACCATAGAGAATCTGGCCCCGACCAACAGCATCTCGTTCGCGCCACTGCGGTTGGGGTTCAACAACGGCACGTTCGATTCCTTCAATCTCGGCGTCGTGCCCACCGCGCCGATCATCTCAGTGGCCGAAGGCGGCAGCGGCGCCGATTGGTTTCCCGCTTTCGCCGCAGTCGACCCCAACTCCGTCCGTGGCTCAGTCGGCGGAGCGCTGCTACCGGGGCAGACAGCGTCCAACACGTTCACCGTCAATTATCTTACCAACCCGTTCTTCACCTTTGGCTCGATGGTGATTCCCAGCAACGACTTCTTCATCGGCAACGACTCGCCGATGGCGTATCGCTTGTTTGATAATGTTGGCAACCTGTTGATCAATAACATCAATCAGCGATCCAGCGACATCTGGGACGCCGGCTCGGAAGCCTTCGACCCGCTCAACGCCGCGTTCGTGGTAGGTGGTACGAACTCCTTGCGCACGCCGCAAAACGGCGTCGTCAACTTCAACTTCGCCGAGTTAAATGGCTTCAACGGGCTGACGACCGCGGCCGGCTACATCCTCAACACCCAGTTGACTTCAATATCGGACATCTATCGCATCAGCTTCGTCACATCGGTTCCCGAGCCAACATCGATGACGTTGGCATTTCTGGGTTCGGCCGGGGTGGTGCTGATCCGCCGCCTGCGAACCCACAAAAAAGGCAATTCCTAAGTTGTTGGCGATGTCTCCACGCTCCGCAAACCCTTCGCGGTGTAGGCCAACCGATGGCTTGGCCGCGCCGCGACGGGATTGCTGGATCGGATAGCGGCAACGATTGACACCACATTTTTTAGTGCCCAAAGCCGGCAAAAAATCGACAACTGAGTTTGCAAGTCATGCCCGAGTAGCCGATGATGCACTCTGCCGCGACCGATGTCGCGGCTTTCCGGGTTCGGGGCGAAACATCGGCTCGACTCGAACCGGGATCGCGCGCATGCAGGGCCGACGCGCCGCGCGAGGATTGATGATGGCAGCCGCTGGTTGATGCATGTCAGCCGTTTGATATCGACGGTAAGCGTATCAGTTGGCGACCAACGTCATTCGGCCGGAGTTGTGACTGCGGGAACTGGTGATGCGGGCGGGTTTGACATGACCTGTCCGATGGAATTGTCGCTGACAACTACCACCACCACTACCACCACTACCTCCCTCAAAACAGCGACGAATGAGTGTGCAAGCACTTATTCTGGTCTGACGACAATCGCCCCGAGTGAGATGGGGTGTTTCGTGGGAAGGATCTCGAACAATCCCCTCGAGTGAGAGAGGGGGATCGTAAGCGGATGGATCCGGAACATGACCTAATCGCCCCGCCCGCATCACTGTTCTTGCGCGCTTGCGTGACATTGCGCGCACATTTCAACAAGTCGCAGCATGGAGCGTCGGGGGACGTATCTCCGCTGATCGACAGGCGGTTAACAACGGCGTCGGACTCATGGGACACGATGCCGGGCTGAAGCGGTTGGAATGCGTGGCCGGGACTGCGGCGATGCGACGGGGTCGTGGAAGATCGGCCTACTGCCCACTCCGCACCCGATTCGTAGATTCTCTGTTACTACACCAGCACGAGTGCGCTCATGAGTCGGCACGCAGTTCATTGGCACGAAGGGATGTTTCTCCGGCCGCACCATTTCCAGGCGGCCATGCGGTTCAACGCCGAAGTGACCCGCCAGCAGGTGCAGTGGGATAATCACTATTCCTGGGGCCTGCGCTCCATCGAAATCGACGAAGATGCCCTGAAAAACTACCGCTTCGTCGTCAACCGCATGAGGGCCAGGCTGCGCGATGGCACCGTAATTACCGTGCCCGAAGATGGCCCGCTGGCACCTATCGATCTCAAGCCGGCCCTCGAAGGCCGCAATGAAATCACGGTGGCACTTGCGGTACCGGAAATACAACTTGGCCGACCCAATGCCGGCACCGTCGAAGATGGAGCTCGCTTCAAGGTCTATACCGCCGAAAAGCTGCCGGACGAGAACACCGGCCAATCCGAGCGGGCCTTGCAGTTTCGCGCCCTCAATTACAAGATGCTCACCGGCGACCAGGACCCGGCCGGCTATCAAGTCCTGAAGTTGGCCATCGTCGCCAAGTCCGCAAAGGCGGAGGCTCTGCCCGAGTTGTCCGAGCCATATATTCCACCGCTGTTGGCGTGTGATGGCTGGAAGACTCTCACCGAGCGCATTCTCAACCCGATCTACGACCGCATCGGCCAACTGGTGAAGCAACGCGCCGAGCAGGTCCGCACCCGCAACATCACCTTCGATAGCCCATCGCCCGGCGACCGCCAACTGCTCGAAGGTCTGCGCATTCTGAGCGGTGCGTATGCCTCTCTCGGCGTCACGCAGTTTTCCGAAGGCCGGCATCCGCTGCCGGCTTATGCCGACCTCGCGCGGCTCGTTGGCGAGCTATCGATCTTCGGCCCCGAGCGCGAGCCGCCGCAGTTGCCGCGCTACGATCATGATGATCTTGGCCGCTGTTTTTGGACCGTCAAGCGTTACATTGATGAGTTGCTGAATCAAGGTTCGTTTGATCTCGGTTACATCGAGCAACCGTTTTACGGCTCCGGGCTACGCATCGAGGGCAGCATCAAGTCGGAATGGCTGGCCCCGGCGTGGCAGATGTATGTGGGCGTCAAATCGCCGCTCAAGTCAGATGAGTGCATCAACCTGCTCACCGGCAAGCTCGACATGAAGATCGGCAGTGCCGACCGCGTGGACGAGATCTTCCGGCAAGGTCTGCGCGGCCTCGTCTTCCGCTTCGCCCCGCGACCGCCGCGTGCACTGCCGACGTATCAGGATCTGACCTATTTCCAGATTGATCGCACCGTCCAACCGGAAGAATGGCAAAAGGTGCAGGCCACCCTGAAGATGGCCGTGCGCTGCAACGAACGCCTGTTTGCCGGCAATATCGAGGGCCAGCGGACCGTAACCATCAAAGCCGATAGCAAGTTAATCCCACTGACATTCACTTTGTATGTCGTACCTCCCGGCCTTGCCGAAAAAACCTGAATGAAGGGCATCGCGGAGGTGCCAATGAATACAAACCACGAAGACACAAAGGTACGAAGGAATCGCAAAGAAGAGAGTCTTCTTTGTGTTGCCTTTGTGTCTTTGTGTCTTCGTGGTTCGTTTTGGTTTTCGCATTCGCTGCGTGGCTGGCGCAAGGAAAAGTCCCAATGAATCCCGCTTTGGCCAAACAGTTTCACGAGATCGTGGGCTACGGCCTGGACCTAAAAGAACGCATTGAGCAGGGCGCGAAGCCGCCGCTTGAGTATGAATTGGAACGATTGCGCGGCCTGTTGCTTGGCGGCTCCGAACTCAAGAACGACCCGGATTATTCGGGTGATCCCGGCAGCGGTGACATGCGCACGACGATGGGTCGCGGCAGCGATAACCGCTTCTTCGGCGCACGCTACGCGCTCACTTGTTGGCTCGATGAGATCTTCATCGCCGACTCACCGTATGCCGACGACTGGAACGAACGGAAACTCGAAGTGGCCATCTATGGCGGCTCCAGTGACCGGGGCTGGAAGTTCTGGGAACAGTCGCGCCTGGCGGAGAAACGTCCGGGCACGGATGCACTCGAAGTCTTTTACTGGTGCGTGATGCTCGGCTTCCGCGGCGAGTTGCGCGAACAACCCGACAAATTGCGCGACTGGACCATCGCCATCCGCGATCGCATCCGTAGGTCGCACAAAGTGGAGTTGTCACTCCCGGCAGACCAAGGCTTCACCACATATGTGCCGCGACTGACGGGGCGTGATCGCTTCTCCGGCACGATCAAGTTGGCGGCGGCGCTGGCATTAGTGGCCGTGCCGCTGTTGGTCGTACTTGTCATGCGAGGGCTGTCGGCGTCATGACTTTTATTTATGGCATTCTGAATTACGTGCGGCAGGTCTTCGGGCTGATCTTCCCGCTATTCCGCCAGGCGGCCGACTTCAGCCGCTGGGGCCGCTGGGCGTGGTACGTCCTGCACTTCATCCTGATCGGCAGCATCGTCTTTGGCTTGTGGTACCTCAATAACTATGTCACGCCAGTGCGTGAATGGCTCTTCTCGATGCTGCGTTCCAAACGCGGCGAGATTACCAACATCTTTCTGCCAGCCGTGTTTCTGTTGGTCTATGCGCTGGCGTGGATTTTACGCTGGATTTGGCTCCAACTCGGCCCTGATGCCGACATTGATGAGTTCCCTGACATCACGGACGCGTTTCGCGATGGCATGGATCGCCTATCCACCAAAGGCGTCCGGCTCATCGACTTACCGCTGTACATGATCCTTGGCCGCAGCCGGGCCGGGGAAGAAGCGCTCTTTCAAGCTGGGCAAGTCGCGGTCGAAGTTTTTGGTCCAGCTCGCGGCGAACCGCCGGTGCGCTTATGGGCGACACGCGATGCCATTTTCGTTACTGCACCTGGAGCCTCCGCGCTCGGCAAGTATGCCGACTTGCTGCAACATGGCCCCGGTGACGACGTGGGCAATAGCGGATCCGATGCCGCGAAGAAGACACTCGGCCTCGGCGATGACGAATCACTCGATGCGACCGTACAAGAGATTAACGCACTGCGAGCAACAGCGCGCACCCGCGAGTTAACCGTTGAAGAAAAGGCACGCATGCGCGAACTGGCGACGACCGCGCAACACAAACCTAAAGCCGGCAAAGTCGCGTTGACGGCCGACCTGGCTAAAGAGGCATCGCAACGTTTGCGCTATCTGTGCAAGTTGATTGGCCGCGAACGCCGGCCGTTCTGCCCGGTGAATGGCCTGATCGCCCTGTTGCCGTGGGAAGCGCTGGAAGGCGACGATCCGGTCAAGTCGGCGGCACTAGCCGCGCGCACCGACTTGGCTTCCGCACGCAACGGACTGCGTCAATGTGCGCCTGCCTTGGGTTTGGTATGCGACTTGGAAGAAGCACGTGGCTTCAGCGAATTTCGCGGTGCATTCAGCGCTGAGAACTTAGCCGCACGCATTGGCCAGCGTTTTCCACTCGTCCCGGATCAACCAATCAACGAACAACCCATGCTCTACGAATCCGGAGCGAATTGGTTGGGAGAGCGGTTGTTCCCCGGCCGCGTCTATCAAGCGCTTCAGCTTGACCTGCGCGACGCGCGTTCACTGGTCGCACGCAACTTGTTTCATCTCTTCCGGCAAGTGCAAGAGCGCTTACCGCGATTGGGCCGGTTGTTACGCACCGGATTGCCATTGCCGACCGGCGGTCCGGATGGTCTTGATGGCCCACTCTTGTTTGCCGGCTGTTACTTGGCCGGCACCGGCCGCGAACCGAATCACCAGGCCTTCACGCCCGGCGTATTCGAGCGTCTGATGGAGAACCAAGGCGTAGTCGCGTGGACCCCCGGCGCACTCGACGATGACGTCCGCTATCGCCGCAGCGCCAATATCGGCATCATTGTGGTCTCGGTCGCCGCAGTCGCATTGTTGGCGGCGATGTGGGGATTGTGGAAGGTAAAGTGAACGGCATTGGATTTTGGACAAATACGCTGAATTGAACAATTTAACTGACCTTGCGCGCGCTCGCCCGGAGGGTAAGATGGCTAAGGCCTCGGACAGGAAGCCAGCAAAGGCGACGGTAGATGCCGATGCTTTGGCGATCAAGGCGATATTCCTCGACGAACGAAGCGACGATTCCATCATGTTGTTTGTCCCCAGCCATGACCGAAAACAAAAGAGGCTTTCCGACCAGGACCAATGGGCATATGCCGGTCTAAGACTGTTCGCTGACCTGTATCGTGGGGCGACAGCGTTCCCCAACCTGAAAGGCATATGGCGATGCGACGACGGCACTGACGTATTAGACGAGCCGATACTACTGCAATCACTGGTTCGACGAGAGGATGCCGTCAACGAAGAAAAACTAGAATTGCTGGCCGACTTTGCCCGGAGACTATGTCGCGACACGAACCAAGAATGTGTCGCCGTGTTCTGTAACGATACAATGCACTACGTGTACGCGAAGGCGCACTGATGGATGGTCTCAATCAGTTCGTGATCAGCCGAGTCCTTGGCAGTACCATGAAACATGCCAAGCGGTCACGCTTTGGCCCCTTGGGCGTGTTACACGCCCGCAGCCAAGTTCTTGCGCAATGTCCGCGGCCAGGAGAGCAGATCTCGTTTTCTCCTACCGTCGACAAACGAATTGCCAGGGCATTTGAGGAAACCAGGCAAGGCTTCCCACTTGACCGTTTTTTGGCAGATCCGAAACTCGCGCAGGATTTCTTCGAACGATGTCACACACTCGACATCATCGCTCCACAGCATGCGTTAGCGCTGCGGCTGTTTCGATTCCGGAAGTCTCCGCAGAGGTATCCTAAATTAGCCAAACCGAGCGCACCACGAGAGCGATACGATTTTTCGCCGTACCTGTATGCTGCCGAAATGGCGATCTCCCAAATCAAGTATCGCTATGGTGCGTCTGTTGACGACATGCTTGCCTACCCGAATATCGGCAAAGAGTACGACCAATTGGCATCAGAGCTATGCCCGGGGCGGACGCCATTGGAGTACCGGCTCGCCGCGTTGTACATTCGCAAGAGTTGGACGTGGAATACGGAAACACGCAGCCTGTTTGATTCAATAGAGACCGGCGACGTGGAGCGTAGCGTTATGGATTATGGCTCTCTTGCACAACTCAGTCTCGACAAAATAAGCAATGTCAAAGGTATCATCGGCATCGTTGAGCAGGCCAAGCAAGATCGGTTCCTTTACGTCACGCCAACCAGCGATGCATCGCGGACAGTTGCTCCATTTACAAGAGAAAAGACATTTGCGGCAGTTGCGAATCTGTTTTGGACACCCGCGCTTTCGACGATTCGCCTGCTCGTATATGACATTCACAGACAACTTAGCGTCGCACCGGAATCCCTCTGGGCCAAGAAATTCATTGCTGTAAAAGGTCCGATTTTCAACTATTTCGCTGCTGCTTGAACGCCATTTTCCGGCAGACTTGGCGATGAGGAAGCGTTTTTTTCATAGCCACTGAACGTTCTCGATGCAAGTTCCGGCGTAACCGTTCACGCGGGCGCGGGTAATGCTGGTGCGGTGCGTGTTTGGCGGTGGGCGAGGAGGGATTGGTACAGGAATTCGAGCACGGGTCGTTTCTGGAGTCGGAGGGTTTGCACGACGGTGAGGATGCGTTCGACGAAGCGGCAGCCGTCGTCGCTGTGACAACCGAAGGCGTTTTTGCGCCAGAGCACGCCGGGACGCAACAGGCGTTCAATATGATTGTTGGTCGGGTCGACGCCCTCGTGCCGGGTGAAGGTCCACAGCGCGGCTTCAATGTCCAGCACGTTTCTACAAAAGGCGTTGGCCTTGGCGTCGTCGACCGCGCAGCCGGCCGCTAATGCGGCCCGGAGGGTTTGCCGCACCGGAACGATCTGTTGTTGCAATTGTTCGCGCTCCAAACCGCCACCGCGAAATTGATGCCACCAGTGAAAAATGCGCTCCACCACCTGGAGGCCCGCTGCGCCGATGTCTTTCGCAGGGCCGCCGCGATCCACCAGTTTTTGGAAATCGCGTTTCAAATGGGCCCAGCACACCTGGCGTCGATCCGGCGACAACGAGCCATACGCGGAAAAGCGGTCACTGGTGACAATGCCGTGGATCGACTCGCCGAGCAACGCGACCAGGCCGACCGCGCCGCGCGTGGGCCGAATGACAAAGCAGGCCACCCCACTCGTGGCGGCCGCCCACAACCAACAGTTCGTCCCGGCGCGTTTCCAGCCGGTTTCGTCCACGTTTTTGCTCGCCGCTTCTTGCACCGTCTGCTGCGCCGCCGCGTGAGCCGGCGCCAACGCCACACTCATTTCCTGTTCGAGGTTACTCACCGAACCCAAAGCGATCGGTGTGCCGAAGACCGTCTCGACGAATTCCTCAATGCCGCGCTTGCCGGCATGCAAGAAGCCGCTCATGTACGACATCACCGCACCCAGACGCGGGCCGAACACATGGGCGCGGACCTCCGACGGAAACTCGGCCCAGGTCACTTCGCCACAATGGGAACACCAGCGGCCATGGGCTTGATGCTCCGTGACATCCACCAACTTGACCGGTAAATCGACGACCTGGCGCCAACGCGGCTCGGCCACGTCCATACCCGACGCGCCCGGCAAGGCGTGCCGACAACATTCACAGCTCGACGGATAGTAATGGTGAATCGGTTGCGTCAGCCGCTCGGCCGGTAATCGTTGCCGCAGATGCGGCGGATGGCCCGGCTGCCCACCCGGCTTGCGACCCGTCGGCTTTTTCACCACCGGCGGCGGCGCTCCCGG
>JANLTA010000242.1:0-1616 GCA_031362705.1 Gemmataceae bacterium
ACAGTTGACCCCCCGGCCGATGTAAGCCGGACTTAATCCTCGTTGCAATCGTTTTGGATCCGGCTCGCGCCGGCACACACTCAGTTTATGTACCAACGTCGAACCACTGCGCGGAAACCTCACCGCGCAGGCCCGAACACAGGTGGCGTCGCCGCACTGTATCGCCAAAAAAACGCCGGCCAGGGGCAGCAGCCGCAATATGACCAGCCCCCACCGCAGGCTCAACAACAGCAACAGCATCAGCAGTCGCAGGGCCAACAATCAAATCATCAGCAAAATTCCCAACAGCAACAAAAATCACAGCGTCCTGCCGAGCCGATGAAGCTCGTGCCAGCCGAGGGTGTGCTGGAAATCTATCCGAAGGGTTATGGCTTCCTGCGCGATCCATCGCGGCACTACGCCACCGGGCCGAATGACGCTTATGTCGCGCCGCACATCATTGATAAACATAAGCTCGCCGAAGGCATGACCATCGTCGGTCAGGCGGAGGCGATTCGGCCCGACAGCGGCCCGCGCCTGATGCAGGTGGACATGATCGAAGGCCAGCCGGCCGACACGTTCAAACGCCGCATCTTTGAAGAACTCACTGCCATCGATCCGTCATCGACCATTCGGCTTGAGACGGGTGCCGAACCGCTGACCACGCGGGTCATGGACTTGCTCACACCGATCGGCAAAGGTCAGCGCGGCCTGATCGTCGCGCCGCCGCGCACCGGCAAGACAGTATTGCTGCAACACATCGCCGCCGCCGTGGCTAAGAACCATCCGGAAATGCACTTGATCGTGTTGCTCATCGACGAGCGGCCCGAAGAAGTGACCGAAATTCGCCGCAGCGTCAAAGGCGAAGTCATTGCTTCGTGCAACGATCACGACACCGGCAGTCACCTTCGCATGGCCGAGTTGGCGATGAATCGCGCCAAGCGCCTGGCGGAACAGGGCCGCGAAGTCTTCGTGCTGCTCGACAGCCTCACACGGGTGGCCCGGGCCTACAACAAAGCCGCGAACACTGGCCGCACCATGTCCGGCGGCCTGGATTCCAAAGCGCTCGACATTCCGAAACGACTCTTCGGCGCGGCTCGCTGCTTCGAAGAGGGCGGCTCGCTGACGGTTATGGGCACGGCCCTCATCGAGACTGGCAGCAAGATGGACGACGTGATCTTCCAGGAGTTCAAAGGCACCGGCAACATGGAGCTGGTGCTGGATCGAAAGCTGGCCGACCGTCGCATCTTCCCGGCCATCGACATCCCGCAATCCGGCACCCGCAAGGAAGAGCGCTTGATGCCGCCGGACGTGCTGACCAAGGTGCACATGCTCCGCCGCACGCTCATCCAAATGAGCCCCGTCGAAGCGATGGAAATGCTGGTCAAACAGTTGGCCAAGTCGCCATCAAACGCCGCGTTCTTGGATCGCATCGCGACTGCGGTGAAGTAGTTCATATCGAAGCGTCTGCGGCAATCGTTGAACATCAAGTATGTACTAGAGCATTTTGATTTTCTTTCTGGCGCTTTTGGGGCCAATCGGTTATGACAGAGCCTTCCGAACCAGGGAGGCTGGCGATGAAGACGTATCCGGTGGAGTTGCGGGAGCGTGCGGTGGCGATGCGGGAGTCGGGTCTG
>JANLTA010000244.1:0-7556 GCA_031362705.1 Gemmataceae bacterium
GCCGTGCCAGAGCCATTTTTCTTCCCTCGTCTCAATAAGGCCGGACACCTGATCAGCCGGGATTCGACGTAAGTTGTTGCTGGGCATGGCAGTTTCCATCATTCAGACGTTGATTCCACCAGTTGGAATTGATTCCACAGATCGGTGGCGCTGTGGGTGGAATCAATCCCAAGATGAGAATAACCGACTTGCGCCGACCAATGATATGTCGGTAGCCAAAGCAAAAATGACTATCGCCGGTCAACCCCGCCACAGGCCCATCGGCGGCCGATAGAATAGCACCAAGCGATACTCCTCGCGGGTAGGTGTGCCATGCAACCAACGCAAGAACTCGTCGATTCGATTTATCGGGAGAAAGTGCTGCGCGCCCGGCGGCGAGCGCCGGAAGCCAAATTGATGGACGGCGCGGAACTCTACGAATACGCCTGCGAAATTGCCCGCACCGGTATTCGTGCCCAGTTCCCAGATGCGGATGAGGAAGAGGTAGAGAGACAGCTACGCCGTCGACATCGAATTGGCGATCGCTTGGAGGGTCGCACATGACCGCCCCGGAAATTGCTTCGGACGTTGTCACACATCTGGACAAACTGGGCGTGGAATACATGGTGGTTGGTTCATTTTCGACCAACCTTTATGGCATTCCGAGATCAACCCGTGACTTGGATGTCGTAGTCAATTGGGGATCACGAACCGTCCGGGAATTGACCAATGAGTTAGGCTCGAAATATCAGCTCGATCCCCAATTGTCATTTGAGATGGTGACAATGACCATTCGCAACATCGTCGCGGTACCCGAGTCCGACTTCAAGGTTGAGCTTTTTCACCTGAGCGAAGATGATCACGATGTTCAGCGGTTCAGCCGTCGCAAGCGCGTTCCGTTTGCCGGCGTTTCGGCTTTCGTTGCCTCACCGGAAGATGTCGTGATTACGAAACTCAACTGGTACGCCCGGCAAAAACGAGGCCGAGACCGCGACGACGCACGTAACGTCCTGGCCGTCCAAGGCGACGCTCTCGATTTCGCCTACATCAATTCCTGGTGCGACCGCCACGGAACGCGCGCATTGCTGGATGAGATTCGCGCGAGTATTCCGCCAATTGATTAAGTTACTGCAGCTCTTCCAAATACGTCGTCGCAAACACGTACTTGCTGCCTTCGCCCTGGTGGCCGGCGAGTTCTTTGGACCATTTGTAGCGAACGGTTTTCAATCGGCCGGCCATCGTGTCGAAGACGATTTCACCGCTCGGTTGCAGCGGTGCCAGCGGAATTTGGTCGGCCGGTGAATCGGGCAATCCAGCTATCGTCGTGGCAATGCCGATGGTTGCTAACGATCCGTTGATCGCCTTGCACGTCAACTTCTGCACCGCGGCATAGTTTTCGCCAGCGCCTTGCGGCGGTTCCAGCTTGATTTGGTATTTGCGTTCCCATGTGCCTTCGACAGCCAGGGCAATTGCCGGCAACGCGATCTTAAACGGCAAGTCGGCTTCCAATCGACTCGCGGGGCCAAACTTACTTTCTTTCACTTCGACAAGTTGGCCACGCGGATCAAGTCGCACCACTGTCAGCGGCACACCAACGTATTTGGCCATCTCTTCGACCATGCCCGGCGTGCTCTTTTCCTTCGCCTCGGAGTCGAACAACATCGTTTCACCGGCCGGCGTCTTTGTTTCCATGCGAAGTTTGTCGAGCGACATCGTCAGCGTGGCAACACCGGCGGCATCAACGGCACTAACGCGCCATTTTTTGACGAGGTCGAGCTTCGTCACTGTTTCGGTGGTTTTGTCGCCGACTTTCTCTGTCGCCGTGGTCGATTGCGACACTTTGTAGACGAGCGTTTGCCCGGCCGTCCATTTGAACTGCGGTGCCTGCGACCACGCTGCCGGCGTTGCAACAACGGCGACAACCAATGCGACATTCCATGCGCGTACCATGACGGACCTCCGTATCGAGCCATGAGTTTAGATGGGCGGGCGAAACCGGGCAAGATCAATCCGGAGCGTGATTTGTCAGGAACGCTCGGAGCCGCGAATAGAGGTTTTTGGGATACGACCCTCCATGTGTACCCACGGGATCAATTAGTAGCTCTTTCGGCTCGCTGGCAGCCGCGAAAAGTGCGAGAGCATGGCGGACAGTCACTACCGTGTCGAGTTCGCCGTGATATATGAACGTCGGCCGGCGACAGTTCGGCAACTTTGTCAGGTTCGGGAACTTCGAGCGGGCCAACCAACGGACTGGCACGAACCAATAGCGGTCGGCCCCGGCCTCAGGCAGATCGATAAACGACCGTGCAAGGACCAACGCCCGGTGTTCGTGCTTTGAAGCCAAGTCGATGGCCATGGCTCCCCCCAACGACTTGCCGAACAATATGATCTTTTCCGCCGGCACCTTCGCATCTCGTATGATCCAATCCCACATGGCGTCGGCCGCGGCATAACAACCGGCTTCGCTGGGGCTGCCAGTCGATTTACCGAACCCTGGATAGTCGTACATCAGCACCGACGCATTCAGCTCGTGTGCCCACACCACGGCATCGAAACCGCGATGACTCAGGTTCCCCGCATTTCCGTGCGAGTAGAAGAACACACTCTTCGCACCATCATGCGGCAGAAACCAACCGTGAATCGTCTCACCGGTCGCGGCCGTCACAAATACATCTTTGATCCGCGGATCGGGCGGGGCGCTCCAGTTCGAGACACCCGACGGATGGTAAATGAGTCTGACTTCCAGCAGCATCATGGCTCCGATCAACACACCGTAAGCCAGCACGCCGCGAAGTAACAGGCGTCGCGCTCTCTGCCACTTCGTTCGCGGCTTCATCGACGCCACGGCCGGAGACCTTTCGCAAGCATGACGATGATGACCAGCCAACAACCGAGCGGGAGCCAATCGCCGGCGAACGCATAGAAGCTCCAGCGATTGTCGATGGGCACGTTGGCCGTCACCACGCCACTAATGGCTTTCGATGAAGCCCAAGTTGGTCCGGCCGTATGCGTGACCCGACCATTCGGGTCGATGACAGCTGACACACCCATGTTCACGGCACGTACCAGCGATCGGCGACACTCAATGGCGCGAAAGCGGCTCACGACCAGGTGTTGTTCGTGTTCCTGCGTGCCTTTGAACCAACCATCATTCGAGATGTTGACTAGGAAATCGACGGGATCACTGGCGACATAAGCCCGTGCCATGGCCGACGTCGAGTCCTCGTAACAGATCAAGACGCCGAAGCGATAAACACGCGAAGAAGTCGTTAGCTCAAAGCGCGTCAGTTCCGTCCCGGGTGCAACCGTGTATTCCAATCCATCGTAGGGCGTGAGATTCTTCAACCACGGCATCGTTTCTACGAACGGCACGTATTCGCCGAACGGCACGCGGTGGATCTTGTTGTAACGACCTTTCACGTCACCGTTTGGGGCGACCAACACGGCCGAGTTGTACTGGCGCTGCTGTTCGCCGGGGCCGACACCAACTGTGATGACGCCAAGCAGCACGTGTGTTTGCCAAGTTGTTCCCGCACCGGCGAGGCTGGCCTTACTTGAGTTGATGTGTTGGTTCCAACCCGTCAAATCCGCCGGCAGTACATCAGCGGCCGCAAAGGCATGGACGCCCGGGTAAGTCGTCTCGGGCCAAATCGCCAAATCAGGACGAGCAGCAACCGCTTGATCCATCAATTCGCAATGTTCGCGCATCATGCGACGTGCTGCATTCTCGCCGGGAATGTTAAACGCATCATTCTTGACGCCCTGGGGAATGTTCCCTTGTAACAACGCGACCTTTGGCCCGTCGGCGAATTGGTCCTGACTCAAGCGCCAGGGACCGTATCCGCAAGCTAATGCGATGAGCGCGGCGAGCGCGACTGTCCACCTGCGCAGTGAGTGGCGTTGCCCCGTCAGAACATCCGCAATCAATCCATTGACCGCCGCCACGAGAAATGACACGGCATATGCACCGCCCAGATCGGCGATCTGAATGAGGCTCAGGAACTCGTGCTGCGAATGGCCCAGGTAATACCACGGGAATCCGCCAAGCACCCAACCGCGCAGGAACTCCATCGCTGTCCACACGATGGGTACCGACGCACACAACGGCATGGATGGATTCCGATCCAATCGACGGATCAATGCGAAGGCAACGATGACGAACACCGAGCAGTGAAACGAAAGCGCAAACCACGCGTAGTACATCATCGGATCGCCGACGCGCATCCAGCAAGTGGCCGCGATAAAGAACGCCAACCCGCTGAACCATGCGGCAAAATAGCGCATCTTTCGCCCGACATCGAGCCGGATCAACATCAGCAGCGGCACAATTGCGAACCAGCCGAGGAAGCCACAATTGACCGGAAAAAACGCCAGCCACGATAGTAGCGAGGAAAGTAGCGCCAACGCCAAAGGTATCATTGCCGACATGCGATTAGCTGAGGCCTTCGAATAATATGAGCGAATTCACCATCAACTGATTCCGGCCGGCATCTCTTCGTGGTTCAGTTGCACCGGTTCGGTTTTCTTGCGCACACGAATATTGACGGCCTCGACGATGAGCGAGAACGCCATCGCGAAATAAATGTAACTCTTGTTGATGTGCTGCCCGAACCCGTCGGCGACCAGCAATACGCCGATGAGGATGAGGAACGCCAGGGCAAGAATTTTCAGCGTCGGGTTGCGCGAGACAAATCGCGAGATCGTTTCGGCAAATACCATCATCACGCCGACGGCGATCAGCATGGCTGTGATCATGACCCACAACGAGTCCACCATGCCTACGGCAGTGATGACTGAATCCAGCGAAAACACAATGTCGATGATTGCAATCTGCACCAGAACCATGCCAAAGCGGGCCGCACCACCCGGACGTTTATGATGATCTTCGTCGACGGGCTTCTCCAGCTTTTCGTGAATCTCGTACGTGCTCTTGCCAATGAGGAACATGCCGCCCACAAGTAGAATAATGTCGCGCCAAGAAACTTCGCGCGCGTCCAACGTGTTGAGCGGCGGCCAATCCGGCAGCGTAATGACCGGCGTGGTGAGACCCAATATGAACGATAAGGTTCCCAACAACAGCAACCGGGTGCCCAGAGCGGCGAACAATCCAAGTCGTCGCGCCCGCGGCTGTTGCTGCGGCGGCAACTTGCCCGCAATGATGGCCAGGAAGATGATGTTGTCGATGCCGAGAATGATCTCCATCGCGGTCAACGTG
The DNA here is from genome assembly GCA_031362705.1 of Gemmataceae bacterium. Lineage (GTDB taxonomy): Bacteria > Planctomycetota > Planctomycetia > Gemmatales > Gemmataceae > JAIBBI01. Next base: position 5,195 of record JANLTA010000244.1, read on the forward strand.
ACTAGCGGGATGATGGCATCGGTCAACAAGTTGCGCGGGCCGGACTGAATTGACTTCAGGCTCCGCACCGCTTCGCGCAAATATTCTTTGCCGTCAACAATAACTTTGTCGATCTTCGCCGTACCGCGAAACTGGTGATCCAACTTTTCCACGTCGAGCAGGTCGTTTCCGGCGGTCCCGAATGTGAGTTTCTTGACCTTGCTCGCGTCAATGGTCAGCGCGCCCGTATCAAAAGTAAACGTGATTGGGCCAACATCCCAGATGCCATTGATAGTGGACCGGTTGGCGTCGGCGAGTTCGAGGCGGACGGTGGGTTTGACCGATGTGTCTTGCCCGTCGGCCGCGCCAACGAAGAACAAAATGCAAAATACGGCAAGGATGCGCATGATGAGTTAGTATGAAAACGAACGACGATTTCACCGGGGGAGTGCAGCGACGATTGACGCCACATCGGCCATGCCGCCGAGGCCAACATCGCCGCAGGCGAGTTCCTTGGACACGGGGCCGACAACGTTTGGTCCGCGTTGTCGGGAGTCTTCGGCCAATTGCTGCAAGTGCCGTGCCGTTGCGGGGTGTTCCCACATCAGTGTGTTCATCGCCGGCGCGAGGATCATCGGGCGACTCATGTCCCAGGCGCGGGCCACACAAGTCAGGCAATTGTCGGCCAGGCCATTCGCTATTTTTGCAAGCGTATTGGCATCCAGCGGGGCAATCACGAACACATCGGCCCATTTGCGCAGTTGAATGTGCAACACCTCATCGCCACGATGGTAGCCGCCTTTGGGCCATTCATCCGAATCGCGAAAAAGAATGCCCGACGGCAATTCGGCGGGCTTGAAGAAATACAATGCCGGTTCTGTGACGACAACCTTGACGACGTATTTAGCTGCGATCAGCGCGGCAACCAATTCCGGCGTCTTGATCGCCGCCACGGAACCCGTCACGCCGAGTAAAACATTGGCCATGTTATTTCCGACACTTGGCAAGCGCGGCCAGCAATCTCTCGGGTAACTCAGCTCGCGTGATTCTCTGGTAACGACCGGCGATTGGCCCTAAATAAGCCCACGCATCTGCCCCTTCGAGCGTGTTGGCTACCATCAGTTCCGCTTGCGATTGCAGACGCGACTTCTCCGCGACGGCCAGCAAATCGGGATCTTCCATGCCAACTTCGAGCTTGAACTTCACCAGAATGCCGGTGAAGCCCCAATCAGTCCGCATGCGGTCGATCAACTTGGGGGTTCGCACCAAACGCAACCAAAGCTCAGGTTGATCGGACTTGATCTTGCCAATGGAACGGTCCATCAGAGTCGGTTCGGCAGCGCCGGGTTCCCAACGATACACACCTGCCGAGCGATAGTCGCTGACGGCGGCGACGTGAATAATGACGTCGTAATTCCCCGTTTGCACATGGCGGTCCAAAAGTTCTTCCAGTTCATCGAAGGTGCGATAACGTTCAAGATTCCAGCGTTCGCTCCGCGGCACCGGACCCATGTCGGCGATCACTTCGGGATGCGAAGTGAGCAACGTGACATCATTTCCGCCTGTGTGTGCCGCAACTGCGACGCGGCCACCGGTTCGCCCAGTGAAGATATTGGTGATAGCGCGGACCTTATCAATCTGAACTTGAGTATTCCCGGCCGTGACTAGAATTCGCATGGTTTTCGCGCCTGATGCAATGAATGATCATTGTATCAGCCGCGGCGTGACTTCGCGCCCATCGCTCGCTTCATTTCCCGCTGTGCGTCGGCGGTTTTCGCGGATTGACGTTTGTCGTGAAGTTGCTTGCCGCGGGCGATGGCAATCTCGACCTTGGCTCGGCCTTCCTTGAAATAGATCTGTAGCGGCACCAGTGTCATGCCCTTCTGCGTCGCCTTGCCGGCAAATTTGTCGATCTCCCGGCGATGTACGAGTAGCTTCCGCGTCCTTTTCGGTTTGTGGTTGAGTTGGTTGCCTTTGTCGTACTCGGCAATCTCCGCACCAACCAGCCAAAGCTCGCCGCCTTCGAGTTTGACGTAGGCTCCGTCTAGGAGTCCGAAGCCGGCCCGCAGACTTTTCACTTCAGTGCCAACCAGCACAACTCCGGCCTCCAGCCGGTCCGTGATTTCGTACTCATGAAACGCCTTGCGATTCCGCGTGATGATCTTGACGCCATCGTCCGCTTTGTCCTTTTTCGCCATCATGTTGTTTTGGAAATTATGGCCAGCGATTGCAAGCAGGCGCAATTAGAGCATTTTGATTTTCTTTCTGGCGCTTTTGGGGCCAATCGGTTATGACAGAGCCTTCCGAACCAGGGAGGCTGGCGATGAAGACGTATCCGGTGGAGTTGCGGGAGCGTGCGGTGGCGATGCGGGAGTCGGGTCTG
>JANLTA010000245.1:0-5921 GCA_031362705.1 Gemmataceae bacterium
CACCGGCATCGAGCGATCGAGCGGGTGGCAATCAGTGCATCGATCCGTAAATTGTTAGTTACGGCAATGCCCTTGATGCCGCGTTGAAACGGTCTACCGCCTGTGGTGAATGTCGCCTTGGGCGGGCCGACGGAGACGTCCTGCATGTACGAACGCTTTACGGACCGGGCCAGAAAGGTGATGCAGCTCGCCAATCAAGAGGCGCAGCGCTTCAACCACGAATACATCGGCACCGAACATATCCTGCTCGGGTTGGTGAAGGAAGGCTCGGGAGTAGCGGCCAACGTTCTGAAGAACCTCGAAATCGATCTGCGGCGAGTCCGCCTCGAAGTCGAGAAGACGGTTCAGACGGGTCAGGCCACGGAAATGGTAACGATGGGCAAGCTGCCCCAGACGCCGCGGGCCAAGAAGGTCATCGAATACTCGATTGAAGAGGCCCGCAACCTCAACCACAACTATGTGGGCACCGAGCACCTGTTGCTCGGTTTGCTGAGGGAACAGGAAGGCGTCGCGGCTCAGGTGCTACTGAACCTGGGCCTGAAACTCGAAGAAGTACGCGAAGAAGTTCTGAACCTATTGGGGCATAACATGCCGAGCGACACCGAAAGCAGCGGCGGCGGCGGGGGCAGCGAACGCGGCTCCGGCAAGAGCAAGTCCAAGACGCCCGCTCTCGATAGTTTTGGCCGCGACCTCACCGAACTGGCCCGACAGGGCAAGCTCGATCCGGTCATTGGCCGGGCCAACGAGATTGAGCGCGTCATCCAGATTCTCAGCCGTCGGCAAAAAAATAATCCCGTTCTTCTTGGCGAAGCCGGCGTCGGCAAGACTGCCATCGTCGAAGGACTTGCCCAATCCGTCATCGATTCCAACGTGCCGGAATTGCTACGTGATCGTCGCATCGTCGTACTCGATCTGGCGATGATGGTGGCGGGCACCAAGTACCGAGGCCAGTTCGAGGAACGCATCAAGGCGGTGATGAACGAAGTTCGTCGCGCAAAGAATACGATTCTCTTTATCGACGAGTTGCACACGCTCGTCGGAGCCGGCGGTGCAGAGGGTGCCATCGACGCTTCCAACGTGCTGAAGCCGGCGCTGGCCCGTGGCGAAATTCAGTGCATCGGTGCGACGACGCTGGACGAGTACCGGAAATACATCGAGAAGGACGCCGCCCTGGCACGCCGGTTCCAGGAAATCATCGTCAATCCGCCGACCAAAGACGAAGCCGTCGAGATTCTCAAAGGCCTGCGCGATCGGTACGAGGCGCACCATCGTGTGCAAATCACCGATTCTGCGTTAGCCTCGGCAGTCGAGCTGTCCGATCGCTACATCTCGGGTCGTTGTTTGCCGGACAAGGCGATCGATGTGATCGACGAGGCTGGTGCCCGCATTCGCCTCAAGGCGATGACCCGGCCACCCGATCTCAAAGAAATTGACGAGCAGATCGAGAAGCTCAATCAAGAGAAAGAAGCTGCCGTCGCCGAGCAAGACTTCGAGAAGGCTGCCGCCTTACGCGACCAGGCCGACAAGCTGAAAAAGCGCAAGGAATCGGTCACCAAGGAATGGCGTGAAAAGTCCAAAGAGACCGACGGCGTCGTCGATGACGAAGTCGTTGCCGAGGTCGTCAGCAAGATGACCGGTGTGCCGCTCAAGCGCCTGGGCGACGACGAGACCGCTCGCCTGCTCAAGATGGAGCAGGAACTGCACACTACGGTCGTCAGCCAGGACGAGGCCATCAAAGCGATCGCCAAAGCTGTGCGCAAGAGCCGGGCCGGGTTGAAGGATCCGAAGCGGCCCATCGGCAGCTTTATCTTTGCCGGGCCGACGGGCGTGGGCAAGACGTTGCTTGCCAAGCGGCTCGCGCAGTTCATGTTCGGCGATGAGAACAACATCATCCAGCTCGACATGTCGGAATACATGGAGAAGCACAACGTTAGCCGGTTGGTCGGCGCACCGCCGGGCTACGTCGGCTATGAAGAAGGTGGCCAACTTACCGAGAAGATCCGCCGCAAGTCATACTCCGTGGTGCTGCTCGACGAAATCGAGAAGGCCCACCCGGACGTATGGAACATGCTTCTGCAGATCATGGAAGAAGGCCGGCTGACGGATAACGTGGGCCGGGTGATCGACTTAAAGAACACCATCGTCATCATGACGACCAACATCGGTGCCGAACAGATCACCGGCAAGGAAGCGTTCGGCTTCAACAAGAAGGACGCTTCTACGACCTACGAAAAGATGAAGACGGTACTGAAGCAGGAAATGGAGCGGAACTTCCGCCCCGAGTTCCTGAACCGTGTCGACGACATCATCGTCTTCCGCAGCCTCACGACCGGGGACCTCAAGAACATCGTGGACATCGAATTGGCCAAGGTCACCAAGCGGCTCAAGGACAAGAAGCTGGAACTGGTGATGACCGACGGCGCGAAAGAGTTCCTGATCGAAAAGGGCACGAGCCTCGAGTTCGGTGCCCGTCCGCTGCGTCGTGCCATCGAGAACAATCTCGAAGACCCGCTCAGCGAAGACCTCCTCCGCGGCGTCTTCCACGGCAAGGACAAGATCGTGGTCAGCGTGGTCGGCGAAGGCGAAGACCGCAAGCTGTCATTCGAGACCAGCACCACGGCTGAGGCCGAACCGCCAGTCGCGGAACTGGCAGCGGCTGGCTAGAAGATTTGGAAACAACAACCACGGCGAGAGCGGATCAACATTGGTTGATCCGCTCTCGCCGTTTTTCGCCTGATTTGTTCGACAATTCGCGACGTTGGCAATACCTCATCTGATAGAATCGACGACAGAATCCACTGCGATATCAGACGCGTTATCGAACTCGCGGAGCTGCCACCATGTTCAATATTGGCTATTTCAAAGGCGAGCCGACTGACTATGTCATCAAGTTTGTCTCCGGGCGCGTCCAGCGTGAAGGCCCGAGCCTGGCGTTCTTCTATTTCAAGCACAACACGCAAATTGTCACGGTGCCGACATCGGGAATTGATGCCAACTTCGTTTTTAATGAAGTGACCAATAACTTCCAGACGGTCACACTCCAGGGGCAACTTACCTATCGCATTCATGATCCCAAGACAGCGGCGGCATTATTGAACTTCGCGGTGGACCCGATCAAACGCAACTACGTCTCCAATGATCCGGAGAAACTGCCGACTCGTATCAGCAACGTCGTGCAGATCGAGACACGCAGCGAGATTCAGAAACGGTCGCTGGAAGAAACGCTGCGTGACTCGCAAGCCATCGCGGCCGAGGTTTTGCGGCGGCTGCGCGATGGCTCGCCGGTTTTGCAGGCAATGGGCGTCGAACTATTGAGTGTGTATTTTCTCTCCGCGCGGCCAACGCCCGAAGTCGCAAAGGCGCTGGAGGCTGATTACCGTGAGACGCTGCTTCGAAAGGCAGACGAAGCGACTTATGCTCGCCGGGCTGCCGCAGTCGATGAAGAGCGCAAGATCAAGGAGAAAGAACTCAGCAGTGATAAGGCTCTGGAAGAGCAGCGCAGTGCATTGATTGACCTTCAGGGCGAAAATGCCCGCAAGGAGGCCGAGAATCGCGGCAAGGCCCTTGAATTGGAAGCCCAGTTCAAAGCCAAGGCAGCCGAGGCCGAGATGGGTGCCTATCGCAACGTCGATCCACGCCTGCTGTTAGCATTCGCAATGAAAGAGTTGGGCCAGAACGCGGGACAAATTGGCAATCTGACGATCACCACGGACGTATTGGCCGGCTTGCTCAATTTGCCGTCGGCCGCTCCGTCGTCGAGGTGACGCCATGACGGCATTCGACAAGATCGTCGTCATCACGCAAAAGACGGCCCTGGAAGAGCTGGTTGAGCGGCAAAACACGCGAAGTCAGGCTCGCTTCTACATTGAACACACGGGTACGTCCTTCGCGGGTTACGAATCGGCTCACGACACTTATGTCGGTGCGGTCGAAGCGCTGAAGAAAGCCCTGCCCGATGCCGTGCATCATCAGTTCATCGAGCGGTCGTTTCTGCCCAACTTCCAATTTGGCGGAAACGACCTGATCGTCGTTCTGGGCCGTGATGGCCTCGTGGTGAACACGGCCAAGTACCTCGCCAATCAGCCCATCGTCGCGATCAATCCCGATCCCGCGCGGAACGACGGCGTGCTGTTGCCATTCAATGTTTCGCAAGCTGCCGATGTATTTAGCTACTCTTTGGCGAAGCGTTACCTGACCCGGCCGATCACCATGGCGAAAGCAAGTCTCAACGATGGCCAGACTTTGTATGCCGTCAACGACCTATTCATCGGCCAGCGCACGCATCTATCGGCCCGCTACCATTTGCAATTCGGCGATATGGAAGAAGACCAGTCATCAAGCGGAATCATCGTCTCCACCGGCGCCGGCTCTACGGGGTGGTTTCGCTCGATCCTCACCGGTGCCGCCGGCGTGGCTTCTGCCTACGCTCCATCGAAAAATCTGGCCAAGTTGCGCGAGGAATACCGGTTCGACTGGGATGCTGACCAACTGTGCTTCAGCGTCCGCGAACCATTCATTAGCAAGACCTCGGACGCCAAGCTGATCTTCGGCCGCATCAAAGGCCACGGCCAATTAACCATCACCTCGCAAATGCCGCAAAACGGCGTCATCTTCAGCGACGGTGTGGAATCGGACTATCTCGAATTCAACTCCGGTCGCATTGCCCACATCGGCGTGGCGGAGAAGAAGGTCAATTTGGTGGTGAGCGTGAAGGCGAAGTCGGCGTGAGCAATTACCACTTGGAGCCGCAATGGCAAATGCTAAACAAGCACCGATTCATCCGGACGTGATACTCCTTGGAGAGTTCCTGACGCCGTTAGGCTTGACGCAATACCGGATCGCTGCGGATACCAGTTTGCCGCTCGACGCATTAACGAGATCGTCAAGGGAACACGCGCCGTCACGGCCGACACCGCCCTGCACTTGGCCCGCTACTTCGGCACAACGGAGCCTTTCTGATTAAACCTGCATCACGGTATGATCTGGAATCAGCCAGAGATCGCCTGGGGAAGAAGTTGCTGCGTGAGGTGAAGCAGCGAAACGCGTCGGCATGACTTCAATCAACCAGAACCGACGCACTGTCGAACTCGTATTCGCTCAAAAGGCGACGGCCGGCCAAGTCAATGACGGCTTCAACTTGTTCGCGGTGAACGCCCGGAAAGTGATCCAAGAATGTTTCGATCGAGTCACCAGTCCGAAGATAGTCGAACAGTGTCTTGATCGGAACGCGCGTGCCGCCAAACACTGGTGTACCGCCGAGGCGCTCGGGGTCTACCACGATCACATCGTTGTTAGCTGGCACTGTCGCCTTGGACATGACTTCCGCACCTTCGCCGTAATCATAGCACATAGCCCTTCGACGTCGTTGCGGGAGGCTATTGTCGTTACTCGAAGGTAAGTCTGTCGAGTCGGAACTAAGGCGGTTATCGGCATTGCGTGCACAAAGGCCAAATCAATTGACAAGACAAAATGCCAGCTACCGAAATCCTACACCCGCGATGAAAATAAGCTAAGATTCGTCGTGATCAGTCGAGGTACGTCGGTTAATTGACAACCGGACGCAGGCTTTTCCTACTTGGTGCAGTGTATTCGTTGACGGGAAGCACATGATGCCTCGCTCTACCAGCCTTATTGCGATTTCTGGGATTGGCTTCGCTATTGGAATCGCGTGGCTGGGAAGCCACAACGGGAATCCGCACGCGCCAGCCGCCCGCACGGTTGATGGACCGAGCGAAATTGCAGTCGTGGGGAAGCACAAGAGTGATGTCTTGGCTGCCCCGATTAGAGCATTTTGATTTTCTTTCTGGCGCTTTTGGGGCCAATCGGTTATGACAGAGCCTTCCGAACCAGGGAGGCTGGCGATGAAGACGTATCCGGTGGAGTTGCGGGAGCGTGCGGTGGCGATGCGGGAGTCGGGTCTG
>JANLTA010000250.1:0-10068 GCA_031362705.1 Gemmataceae bacterium
CCATCAGCGCGTCGGCTGACGATGGCCGCGTGGCTGTTGATGTGGCTGACGATGGCCAGGGAATCCCGCCGGACCAGCGCGACCGGTTGTTTCAGCCATATTTCACGACGAAACAGCATGGCACCGGTTTGGGGTTGTTCGTGACCCGCAAGTTGCTGGCCGATCAAGGTGGTACCATCACTGTGCACGATCGGCCGGGTGGCGGCGTCATTTTCCGCGTCCGTTTGTTGGCCGAGCCGCCAGTCGCCCACGTATTGCCATCGCCCGTCGCTAGCGAAAGTTCTTATGCCGTCGCAGCATCTGATTTTGGTCGTCGATGACGAGCCGCTCATCCGCGACACGCTGGCCGAGTACCTGACGCAGGAAGGCTTTGCCGTCGAGACATGCGCCGATGGTGAAAAGGCCATCACGCGCGTCAGTGAGACACGCTTTGCCGTGGTCCTGTGCGATGTGCAATTGCCGGGCCTCGATGGATTGGAACTGCTCGATCAATTGCATCGTGTCAGCCCCGAAACTTTCGTGCTGATGATGACAGCTTACGCGACGGTGGAGAATGCCGTCGAGGCGTTCCATCGCGGGGCGCATGACTATCTGATGAAGCCGTTGCTGTTGAGCGAGGTGTTGAACAAGATTCGCCGGGTGATTGCTTACGGTGAGTTGTACCGCGAAAACCAGGAACTGCGCCGCGAACTGAGCCGGCGCTTCGACGAAGATCAAATCGTCGGCACCAGCCCAGGGTTGATCCGCGTGCTGGAGTTGGCGACCAAAGTCGCGCCAACACGATCAACGGTCTTGATCCAAGGCGAAAGTGGCACGGGCAAGGAGTTGATTGCCCACATGATTCATCGTTTGGGGCCGAATCCCAACGAGCGATTTCTTGCCGTGAACTGCGCCGCCATTCCCACGGATTTGCTCGAAAGCCAACTGTTCGGCCGACGCAAGGGCGCGTTCACCGGTGCCGACCGCGATCAGCCCGGCGTCTTTGTCCATGCTGGCACGGGCACGGTATTCCTCGACGAGATCGGCGAGTTGCCACTATCAATGCAGGCGAAACTGCTTCGCGCCATCGAGCACAACGAGGCTCAGCCGGTTGGAGCGGCTGAACCTGTCACGGTCCAAGCCCGCATGTTGGCGGCGACCAACAAAGACCTGAAAGCTGAAGTCGCTGCCGGGCGCTTTCGCGAAGACGTGTACTATCGACTCAACGTGGTGACGATAGCGATACCGCCGTTGCGCGAACGCCGGGATGATATTCCGGAACTGGTCGAGTTCCTGCTGGCCAAGCATGCGCGAACAATGGGCAAGCGTTTCACCGGCGTGACTTACGAGGCGATGCAACTGCTGCGAGCCTGCCCGTGGAAAGGCAACGTGCGCGAGTTGGACAATGCCTTACAGCGCGCCGTGATCCTGGGCGACGGCCCATTGGTCGTGCCCACGGATTTGCCGCCAGACCTGGCCCCGCAACTCAGCGACCCCACGGCCGTGGACGATCTCACGGAAGCCACACGCCGGTTTGAGCGCCTGCATATCGAACGAATTCTGCGACAAACGCTGGACAAAAAGGAAGCCGCCCAACGTCTCAACGTGGGCCTCAGCTCGCTGTATCGCAAGATCGCGGAGTTAGAGATCGGCGCAGAGCGGGAGTGAAGTAACCCGAATCACGTCTCGCGTAACAGGTCTTTTTCGACGACCACCATGTTCTCGCCGCGTGACGGATCCCAGCGGACGCCAGTGATCTCGTAGCCGAGGTCGAGTGCCAGGTGCAACATGTTCTTGGCAGTGTTGGGGAACTCTAAACGCACGATTTCATAGTGATGGTTGTACGACCATTCCTGCACGGCCTCGAAGATCTGCGTGGCCACACCTTGTCGCCGGAACTCAGGGTGAACGCCCCAGGTCCAGCCGGCAAAGGTTTGCGGGTCGGCTTCGTAGCCCAGAAAGAACCCGACGGGTTGGTCGCCGACGCGCGCCAACATTTGCAGCACGTGGTAACGTCCGCGGCAGCGTCGCTTCACGCCGGCCACATCCTGTGGCGGACGGAACACTTGGTTGTGCAGCTCCACAATTGTGGGCAAGTCATCCTGACCGACGATGTCAATAGTGGCATCGGCCATGTCTCAAAGTCTCACCATCAATTCCAGTGGGCGAAAACCAACATACACTCACGGCCGATGAAGGCCGTCGATCAACTCTTGCCACGACGGAAGATTTGCGACCGACACCGGCTCGGCCGCATCGTCGTCGTCGTCACCGACTTCAGCGACGGCAACCGCATCGGTCGCTACCGCTACATCGCCGTTGGCTTCGTCGGGCTTGCGGCGGGAGCGGCGGCGGCGTCGCTTTTTCGGAGTGCCATCTGCCGACAATTCTTCGCGGTCAGTCAACTCCGGCTCCGGCGCATCGTCCGGTTCGCTCGACGCCTCGTCAACGGGTTCGGCAATCGCGCCATCGGCTGGCGCGGCTTTGCGCGGGCGGCGTCGTCGCCGTTTTTTGGGCGGACCATCGGCCGGCGCGGCTGGGTCCGCTTGCGTGGTCGGCGTCGATCCATCGACACCCAGGTCGGCCGCCAGGGAAGCCCAGCGGTCTTCATCGGTAGAATCAGCCATGAAAGGTAGCCAGTCCGGAGGAGTCTGCGGGCACTATCACTACCCATCATTCTAGCGAACTTTCCACAAAGGCGAACGGCTTGGCGCGGTCCAGTCGATTGATTTCCCCGGTCCGTCCGTTACGCTGACGGTTTGAGGCAACGTCTCCACAATGAACCGATCTCCATTGAGTCTGCCGCTGGTGGAAAGCACACAGTCTGCGCCGACCTGGCAAGGACTTCGACCGGCCGCGCCCGTGGTAGGTTGGGAAGCTGCCACGGCAGCCCCGGAACCCGCCACGCCCCAAGGCGAGTACGCCGCCGACAATTATCACCAACACCGATACTACGATTCAGTCCCGGCGGTCGATTCATCGACGCTTCAAAAAGTCGAATTACTGTCACCGGCCGGTGGACCAGATGCCGCATTCGCTGCATTAAGCCATGGAGCTGATGCCATTTATCTCGGCCTGAAGCAATTCTCCGCGCGAGCCGAGGCCGAGAACTTCACATTGGCGGAAGTTGGCGAAGTCACGGCCTATGCGCATAGTTTGACGCCATCTCGCAAGGTGTTCGTCACAGTCAACACGCTCATTCGCCAGGACGAATTACCGGAACTGGTGAGCGACTTGGCCGGGCTAGCCGACATCGGCGTCGATGCCCTCATCGTGCAAGACCTTGGCGTGGCCGCTATCGTGCGCGAACATTTCCCGGAATTGGAGTTGCACGCCAGCACGCAGTTGGCGGTTCATAATCGCGCGGGGGCGGCTGCGCTGCACGGACTTGGTTTTACACGTGTCGTGTTGGCACGTGAACTAACGCTGGAAGAAGTTCACGACATCACGGCGACATCCGGTATTGAGACCGAGGTGTTCGTGCATGGCGCGTTGTGTTACGCCTACAGCGGGCTGTGCCTGTTCAGCTCGCAGACGCTGGGTCGCAGTGGTAACCGCGGCAAGTGTGCGTATTCCTGCCGCGATAGTTACACCGTGGCAGATGCGCCTTCGACATTGCGCGACGGAGCCAACACCAAGCGCGATCCGCACACGGGCTTTCCTTTTTCGATGAAAGACCTGGCGTTGCCGGATCATTTACCGGCGTTACGGGCGGCCGGGGTGAGTTGCTTCAAGATCGAGGGCCGCAAGAAAAGCCCGCTCTACGTGGCCACGACCACGAGCTACTATCGTGGTTTGCTTGATGGCACAGTACCCGACCATGAGCGGCAAGAACGTGAAGCCGAGTTGCAGACGGTCTTCAGCCGGCCGTGGACCAAGCTGTTCGTGCAGTCTCACAAAGATAAGGAAGTAGCGGACCGCGATACCGTCGGCCATCGCGGCACACTCATCGGCCATGTGGAAGATTTACGGGAACCTAATGGCACGAAGCACTATGTGGCGTTCACCACTTCGCGTGCCCTTGAATGGCACGATGGGCTGCAGATTGACTTACCCGCGCTGGGAAAGCCGTTCGGCTTTCCCGTGGATGACTTGTGGATGGTGACGCCACATGGCAAGAAGCGCGAGGTATACACCGTCCCGGCCGGCGCACACGTCGAAGTGGGATTGCCGGCAGATCATCCACAACTGGCGGTTGGGATGCCCGTGTACTGTTCGTCATCGCAAGTGGTGAAGCAAAAGTACCGCTACGACCGGCCAAAAGCGGGGTTTTATCGCCCGCGTCAGCGGCTGGACGTGGCTGTGCGTGTAAAGGCTGAGTGCGTCGAAGCCGTCGGCATGACCTGGCGACGAGTGGCGGCGACTGCGGAATTACCCGGCAAGTTCGCGCCGGCCCGAGATGCCGATGCGCTGGAGCCGGTGGTTCGCACAGTCTTCGAAAAACTTGGTGAGACGGAGTTTGTGCTTGGCGAAGTGCGATTGGAAAATCCGGAAGGCCGTTTCGTTCCGGTGTCGCTGTTGAACAAACTGCGCCGTGCGCTCATCGAACAGTTGAATGAGCGGTTGCCGGTAGCGCGAAAAGAGCGAATAGCAACTGTGATCGATGCAGTCGCGGTGACGGCCGGCAACGGGAGACATTCGCTTCCTGCTCGCCAGGCGTTGAAATGGTCAATCAAAACTGATCGCCTCGAACACATCGCGGCGTTTGACGAAAACGACTGGCGCGATGTCGATGAAGTGATTGTCGATATTGCCCGCGATCATCCGATGGAACTGGAACAGCGGCTCAACCAACTTGGCGCGCAACTGGGCCGCGAGCGCATCCGGCTAGCATTGCCGGCAGTGACACGCAAGTGGGAAGAACATGGCTTGGTTGCGAAGATTGACAAGCTCCGCGCGGCGGGCTGGAAAAAGTGGGAGGCAGCCAACATCTCGGCGTGGACGTATCTGAACGCGGACCCAAACAAACCCCGCGACTTAGACTTGGCCACGGATTGGTCCGTTTACGTCATCAACCGCGCGGCCGCCAATGCCGTGATCGGCATGGGCGCAAGTCGTTTCGCGCTTTCGCCGGAGGATGGCCGGGCCAACATGCAATCACTCGTCGCCGAGTTCCCCGACCGGGCGGTGTTGATCGTGTATCAGGATACGCCGGTGTTCATTGCCGAGTCATGTGCTTACGCCAACCTGATTGGCGGCTGCCCAGGAAAGGCCAATTGCCGCTTCGAGACGATGGACATGGAATCCAGTCACGGCGAGCGCGTGACGGCCATCGATTATCACTGTCGGACCATCGTGTTGAACCAGGGGCCGTTTTGCTTGTCACCACGCTTGCACGAGATCGCCAAGATGGGAGTCCGGCATGTCAGGGCCGATTTCATCTACCGAAAGTATGCGGCCGCCGAAGCTTGCCAGGTGTGGCGCACCGTGCGCGCCGGCCGCGCGGTGGCAGGTGGTCACGCGGCCAACTTCGATCGCGGCGTATTGTAGGGCATGAGGCTGATTTGTGTCGTGCGCGCAGGGTCACACCCACCCCTTCATGCGTCGCGCGTGCATACTGACACCCCGGCTACTGGCTGTTCATCGCAATGGGAAATTAGTGCCGCCTAAATAAATTATACTGTAGCCCTAATGTTAGCGGGCGATTCTGCCGATACCCTGAATACCTGAATGATCGGCATTATCGGCAATACTGTTCAGGTCAAACGGCGCTGGGTATTACGGATCGCGGAATGAAGGCTTGGTACTATTTAGGACTTGCACTGATAGCTGTGTTGACAAGTTCTGCACAGGCCGATGAACCGTTGCGCTCGATTAGTCCGCCACCTCCTGCTGGAAGTGTTTCATCGCCGTGGGCGGCACCTGCACTTGGGTTCGTCCTCAACGATCCGTTTTCAGCAAACGGCTCAGAAGCCTCCGACATCCGCGACGCGGCCAAGTTTCGTCCGGCACATATTCGCGATAATGCCTTTCTGGTGGAGGAAGCCTTCAACCAGGAAACAGGCGTTGTTCAGCATATCTTTAACTGGGTACATGCGTGGGACCGCACGACCCTGAGCCGGACCCGCGACTTTGCGTTCGCTTATACGATGGAAGTCCCGCTCGGAAGTCAGGACCATCAGTTCTCCTTCACAACTCAATTCCTATCGGGTTTTGAGAAGGCACGCGGCGACCCCGGCGCGAATCAAGGAGGCGTTGGCGACACGTTTTTGAACTACCGCTACCAGCTTCTGGCCGATGATGACTTCCTGTGGTGCGCGCCGCGCGCCAGCCTCATCGTCCCGACCGGCGACGAGCGCTTCGACCTTGGTACTGGCCGGCTTGGTTATCAGTTCAATTTGCCGATCAGCCGCTACGGCGATCAATTCGATTTCCATTTCAACGCGGGATTCACCTATGTACCAAACGTCTCAGTGCCCCTCAACGGCGCGAAATCGATGCCGCAAGACCTGCGCGGATACAACTTGGGCGGAAGTGTTTTCTGGAAGCCGGAAACTAACCTCCATTTCTTCGTGGAAGTACTGGGCTTGCATAACGAGGCCATCGATGAACTAGGGGTCCGCGCACCGACCACTCAAATTTTCCTGAATCCGGGGGTACGTTATGCGATCTGCCAGTTCGAAGACGTGGAATGGGTCGTCGGCGTGTCGGTCCCGATAGGCTTGACCCGCGACACGCCGGACATCGGCGTCTTTGCCTACATGTCGATCGAACATGCGATGCGAAAGGCGAGCAGCATCGCTCATTAACGATACAGGTGCTTGGCAAGAAGACGGAAGAGGAGCAATAACTATGAAAGCACTAATCGCAACGGTGGCCATCGGCGTCATGGCCGCCTTCCTTCCGGCCGCCGACGATCCGAAAGCTGAGACACCTGAACCCGTCGTGTCCTTCGTATTGGGCCAGGGCCAGGGCGGTGCCACGCCGACCCGTTGTGGTTCAGCGCGCACCGGTGCCGGCAACATTGCTGTGAGCCAGCCAACGCCGGACACATTGTCCGTCAAGATGACGGGCGGGGCGGCCGCAAAAGGCCACCCTTGTAAAGACTCGGCCGGCAATCTCGCTTTTGAACTGAACCAGTCGTTTGAAGTCGTGATTCACTCACCTACCGTCAAGGCTGCAAAGCTAGTGATGTGGAGTCGCGCGGTGGGTCTGCTCCGCGCCGATTGCCATTCTTGCGCTAAAGGTGGGGCGGCCGAAGTCTCCAATCCTGGTCATGCTTCCGTCAACTGTGGTCCGCAGCAATTACTCGGATTAGACCTGCCGGCGCGAATGGTCGCCGCGGGCCAGAACCTCTCGGTCTACGACCGCGAAGGCCCCGTGTGGGTATCCGTGGTGCCCGGAAAGTACACGCTGCATCAGAGATTTGGTGTGGCGGCGGCTCACGGCATGAGTCTTTTCTCGAAGCCCGCCTCCGCTGAGTTCGCCCCCGAGTCGCTCGAAGACGGATGGATCGCCAAACGAGACCCCTTTCATGCCGCGGACAAGAAAGACTTCGGCTTTCACGTCATCCTCAAAGTGATCGCCGACAATGAAGGCAACGGACGCAAGGACTGACGCGGTCGCCAAGAATTCCCCCTGTGTCATTATGCGAAGGCCTAACCGTCCCACCGAATCGCCATTTGTCGTTTGGGCACCTAAAACTCCTTCATCACACTTGATGAGGTTCCGCGATGGCGTTGCATACACCGCTTTTTGATTGGCACTCGGCTCGGGGCGGCCGGATGGTGGAGTTTGGCGGCTGGATGTTGCCGGTGCAGTACACCGGAATCGTAGCCGAGCATACCGCCGTGCGCACGGCGGCCGGGCTGTTCGACATTTCGCATATGGGTCGCTTCTCGTTCGCCGGTGCCGACTCGCTGCCGGTCATTGATTATGCGTGGACCAACGACGCGGCCGGCATGAAGGACTTTCAGGTTCGTTATGGCCTCGTGTGCAACGACGATGGCGGCGCGGTGGACGACATTCTCGTGTACCGCTGGCCCTATGGCTGGGCGATGGTGGTCAACGCCAGCAACCGCCAGGCTGTCATGGAGAAGTTGAAGACGTATTCGGCCGGCAAAGATGTGCAGATCACCGATAGCACGGAATCCACGGCCATGCTGGCGATGCAAGGCCCCAATGCAGTCGCACTTTGCGCCGGCTTGTTCGAGTATGATGTCTCGACCATCAAGTATTACTTTGCCATGCCGACCCGTTGCGGCGGCGTCAACTGCGTCGTGAGCCGCACGGGTTACACGGGCGAAGATGGCTTGGAAGTTATGATCACTGCTAGCGAGGCGGTGAAGCTGGCCGATGAGCTGGTAAAGCGCGGGGCAATTCCATGTGGATTGGGCGCGCGTGACTCACTGCGTCTCGAAGCGGCCATGCCGCTCTATGGTCACGAACTCAATAAAGACATTGATCCGTATCAAGCAGGTCTCGGCTGGGCTGTGAAACCCGCCAAAGGCGACTTTGCCGGCAAAGCGGCAATGATAAAACGAAACGAGGAAAAAGGACGCCGAGTGCGGGTTGGGTTGGTGCTGGAAGGTGGCCGCAGCGCACGCGAAGGATGCAAGATTCTCGTCGGCGAAAAAGAAGTCGGCGTGGTCACATCGGGTGCTCCGTCACCAACTTTGGGCAAACCCATCGCGATGGCGTATGTCGATGCCGCAGTATCTAACGTCGGCACGCCGATGGACATCGACATCCGCGGCACCCGCGTGCCGGCTAGGGTCGTAGCGATGCCGTTCTATAAGAGAGAGAAGAAATAGCGGCGGTCCAGTGGTTTGGAGAATCGCAAGTGAACGAGGTCGTTCAGATTGTCGATGGGCAGACAGACCGGCATCGAGCACTAATCGTACAGATCTCGAAAAACGCATTTCGAGTCGACATTGAACGGCTATATGACAGCGTTGATGCTGGCGGTGAAAAGCGCGAGAGTTTCTGGTCAACATTGAATGAATGGACCTCGTTCACCGACACCTTGGAGAACGCACTTGAATTGGCCGCCGAGAATATTCGAATCAGCGAGTGCAGCGATGTGTCTTATGGGTAGGCACAGCCGCTGAACCCAGAGACTTGATCCCCTGACGTCTTGGAGTGATGAATTGCCGTCCCACACCGGCGAAATCCAGATCCGCGTGCGCTATGCCGAGACGGACAAGATGGGGTTGTTGCATCATGCCAACTATCTTGTTTACTTCGAGCAGGGCCGGACGGAGTTATTGCGGCCGCTGGGCAAGTCGTACAAGGAGATGGAGGATCAGGGCTATTTTCTCGTTCTCCATAAGATTGAAGTGAAATACCGCCGGCCAGCCCGGTATGACGATTTGCTGATGCTGCGGACCAGCGTGAGCCGGGTGACGCAGGTGCGGATCGACCATAAGTATGAGTTGATGCGGGATCATGAGTTGCTGGCCGAGGGGTCGTCCACCCTGGCATGCGTGGACCGCGATGGGCGGCTGCAACCACTGCCCGAGTGGCTACAAGGCGAGGAGGCCTAACCGTGCGACGGTTTCTGGTGGCCGGAGTGCTGCCGTTGTTGTTCGCGATCATGCCGGCGCTGGCCGGCATCGCCATCGTGTTCGCCTTGCCGCCGGATGCGCTGCAAGACTATCTCCTTCGCATTCGCACCTCACCCATCGATTGGCTGATTCTTGGACTCGGCGCAGGTTTGTTCATTGCGCAGACCATCCTCGCACTTCGCGCCATGCAATGGTGGGAAACCGGCTTCGACGAACGACCCGACCGCTGGCTCGCTCATCTGGCACAGGCGGCCGAGTGGTTTCCGCTGCTGGGCTTGCTCGGCACCGTGGCCGGGATCTTGCAAACGTTCGGCTCGATTAGTGGCCCGGTCACACCGCAAGAGATCATTCGCAAATACGCCCCGGCCATCACGGCTACGGGCACCGGACCTACAGCCACGGTCACGGCTCCTACGGCCACCGCCAGTACGCGCCGTCCTACAGCTACGGCCACGCGCCGACCTACAAGAAGCCGGTTCACGCCCCGGTCGTGCTGGTGAAGCCGGCCCACGAGAAGAAGACCGTCGAGGCGGCTCCGGTCGAGGCAGCCCCGGCCCCGGCGCCCGAGGAGGTGCCGCAGAAG
>JANLTA010000260.1:0-22707 GCA_031362705.1 Gemmataceae bacterium
GATGACGTCGGCGAAACGCACGTTCGCGTCTGACTCTGTCGTGAGCTTGAGGTTGGGGAATCGATCCGCCAGCTTGGCTTCCCGCGGCGCAACCTGCGCCGACACAGTGGCTGCGAAAATTGCAAGCGCGCTGACCACAACCATGTTCTGTCGGTAACGGTTCATGCTGATTCTCCTGTGTCACCGTTGGTGAAAAAACCTTCGTGCTGCAAACGCGCCACTGCGAGGCTGCGAAATCCGGAGTGCCGGCGCAGCTCGCCACCCAAGTCGCTAGGAATCGCCGACCACGTCGAAGCGCAGCATCATCTCGTGATCCTCGTGCAGGACGTTGTGGCAGTGAATCGGATACTTTCCGTAGAAGTCTCGAAACCTCATGAAGATTTGCACTTCCTCATTCGGATCGAGACGCAGCACATCTTTCTTTGACCGCTCCGGCAGAGGCGGCTTCTCGCCGTTGCGCCAGAGAATGCGAAACTCTTCCAGGTGAATGTGAACCGGATGAGCCCAGCCCCCAGTGTTTCTGATGGTCCACACTTCGCCGTCATGCATCAACTCGCCGGGCAAGCCTGCGCGTGGCATTACGGGGCACGCAGCCAGTGGACAGAGCTTGGCTGGGGGAACGCACCTAATCCTTAGTCGCACCAGCAGCTGCCCGACTGTCTTCGACTCGGTGTCGTTTCTTCCCGTGTCGCCGTTGAAAGGTTGTTGGCCGGGGACCGTTTCCACATCCACGTAATCCTTCACTGCATCCCAGTTAAGGATCCGCACGCCGTGGCCGGGGAACATGGGATCGGTCACGCCGCTGTTGTCGTTCATCCTCCACTCGATCACATCGCCAACCACGGCCGTGAGCAGACTCGGCTGCCAGACATCGCCGACCTTCGCCTCGACGATCTTGGGAGGAGCCGCTGCAGGAGTCGCGCCAATCGACACCGTCCCGCTCATGATAACGCCGTGGCGTGTGCAGTTGTAAATGATCGTGGCGGGGGGTGTGGTGTGGCACCCTACCGGCCTGAGCTTGCCGTCCGGAGCTTTGGGGGAGCCGGTTGGCGACGGGTCGAACTCGACACCATTAATCAACCACTTTGGCTGTTGTCCGTCATTCTGAATTCCGAATTCGAACATCCGATGATTTGGCAACAGCTTCAACTGGTCGGGGGGCACATCCTTAAGTTCGACGGGAAGTTTCGGATTGTCGCGCAGCTTCTCGGGCAAATCCCCGGGACCCGGTTCGGGAAGGTCATCGACCACGTCGAAGCGTAGAATCTTATCCCCTTGCCCCGGCGGCAGCGTCTCATAGGTACCCGGCAGAGTACCCAGTTTGGGACCAAACCCCTCGTCGAACATCACCAGACGATTGACGAGGTACAGCTGGTCGGTGACGTTGAACTTACTGAAGTCGATGACGATATCAGCGCGCTCGGAAACTGACACAAGGACTCCCTTGTCAGCTGGAACATTAAAGGGTGCCTCAAGCAGACTTTCGTCGTTGCCGATTTGAATGAAGGCTTGATCCTGATCGTTTTTGGTGAGGAAGAACTGATAAAAGCGCGAGGGACCCGCGTTGAGCAATCGAAAGCGATACTTCCGCCGCGAAACCTCGAGCTTGGGTTGAATCTTGCCATTCACGACGAAGCGGTCCCCTAAGACTCCCAACCGGAAGCACTTGGTCGGATCGCTGCAGTTGTCGAAGTTTGGATCGGGCAGCACGAGTTGACCGCTCTCGTCAAACCGCTTGTCTTGGATCAGAAGCGGGATGTCGAATTTGCCGCTGGGCAAGCGCAAGGCCTTGGGGTTGGGATCTTTCTCGTCCCCCGAGTCCCATTCGTCAAAGAACAGATGGAAGCCGACCAGCCCCGCATACACATTCGCAGCCGTATGGTCCATCGCATGGTCGTGATACCACAGTGTCGACACGGTTTCCGATGTATCGCCGTCGTTCTTGGTGGCAGCGTTACGAGGATCAAGGCCCGCTCGAAACATCGCGTAATGATGGTCGCGAAACCGGAGGTTCTGAATCGAGGCGGGGTAGGGAGGTAAATGGCCGGGAATGGGGTGTGGTGGGTAAAAATCGGTCGGATTACCATCGCTTTCAGATGCCGAGTGGCCGTTGTGCAGGTGAGTGGAAATCTGCGCGTTTCCGAAATTGCCCGGCATCTTTTTGGCAGGAGTCCGTCGATTACCATTCTCATCAAAGAAAATCTCGTTGATGATTCGCACTAGAACCGGCTGCCCATAGTGGCTGACAAACGTTGGTCCCGGATACATTCCGTCGTAACCCCAGACGACGGTCCCCTTGGGGTCTTTCGTGCGGGCCGTCATTTCAGGGTGGAAATCCTGCAAGGCTTCCTGAGCCCTCAGCACATAAAAGTGCTTCGGTGGAAACTGAATATTGCTTCCAGAGTTTCGCTGCTGGGCGGCGACGATCCTTTCTGGAGAATTCATATACGTAGTCAGCGCGTCGTTGCCGGATACTTGGGGATACACGGTCCCGTTTGGCTCGACTCCTCCGTTCCCCGGCAGACGTAAATCGCCTAAACCTCCCGGTAAGACGGTCTTGATTGGAATCCGCGGAAGATCGACCCAGAAGGAAGGAGTGATGGGTGGACTCGGGGGATCAAAACGGCCGCCAGTCGGGTGATTCACGGCCGTGGCAACGCCGGCCTTTGCATGAACAGACTCAACCAACAGAATCGCCGCACCACCCGCTGCAAGACTGAGTTTGAGCATTTCACGCCTGTTGATCGACTTAGCGCTTTCCATTGAATTCTTCACCTATCTGAGGACAGTATTTCATGCCGCCAATGGACTTACACCATACGAACTCAATCTCACACCACGAGCGTCGTAAGCGTGTCAGTAATCGCAACTTCATGTGCGCCACAATTCACTAACTTGTAATAACCGAGCAGACCTCCATTATTAGCGTCGGTAAACAGTGATTTACTTTTTACGCACGACACACACACTTGCTGTAGTAACAAGTAAGACAGACTCTTTTGAATAAGCGGCGGTGTTATTCGACTGTGAAGCATGGTGCGTCCCTCAGATGATTGATCGGAAACCGCGCAACTAGTCCATTTCTCTCCCGGCACTGTTGTAACAAACTGTCACCGTCCGTTTCAAGTAAATAATTTGGTTTAGTTCATTTTTGTGCAACACTTTTTGTTTACCTCCGAGTGAGCGCGCACACCGGCCGCAAACGAGTGCAAGCCATTTCTGGTGAGCCAGGTTGCGCCCCTACCATACCAATCGTATCTCGTTGACAAAACCGGGTGTTTGGTGCGCGGAATTTGAAAAAAATTTCCACAATGGCGCTGAGTGTCGGGTTTTCCGACACCGACTGTCGGATTTTCCGACACCCGGTGTCATGTCACGCACGTATTTGTGCAAACCTCCAGGATGGTAACAGTTTCGGCCCCATGTTCGCTCTGCCTTACAGGTTTCTGCTGTTAGCCATCATCGGTTTGTGCGTCCAACTCGCCGGACACGCCCACGTTGACAAAGAGCCATGCGCCAGTGACGGCTTCATTCGGGCTTAAGGCAGCACGCAATGCAAATCCTGGTGTAAGCCTGGGATCAATATTAGTCGACAAATGATCCGTCGGGCCGAGCATGAGCGACTATCATTAGAGGCAGTTTCAAAACCGTTTTAGTGCGATGTCAATGCATGCAGTGTAGACCAGACCGATGTACATGAAGGTGTAGTGAGTCCACCGAACGGCGAGTCCGTGGTAACAGTGGAGCCAGGCATTGGTTCGTTCGACGATCCACCGATGAGTGTAGCGTCGGAGGCAGCGTCCGTCATTTCGGCTGGGCTTCATGCGGTTGCGTCGGTGAGGAATGACGGTCGCGCGACGAGCGGCTATTGGGGATGCGCAGCACACTTCTGCCAATTCCCATCACGGATCGATGGACTGTGGCCGGCAGCGCCGTGACAATCGCGACCGTTTTTCGCCACAACCAACGAGCGCCGTGGCCAATTCGATCGTGGACAGGCAACTTCAGCTGTCGGCAAGCGTTACCTGATGGCCGCCGCGCCGCACAACTTGGGCCGGCTCATGCGCCTACTGAGCGGTATCAGCAAACCGAAGAGCCTGAAAGGCGCCGGCGCCCTTGCCCAGCTTCTCACTGCGCAACTCACAACCGCCTCGGCGCATCTATCGTACCTAACGTCGTCGTGGGACAACTCCTGGCGCCAAGCCGCCGCCGGCCACAACGTTTGCTTCGCTATCTGAGCGGGGCGAAAAATGTGGCAATGTTCAACGGGTTGCTAGGCCCATACGTACGCCGTGCAGTGCGGGTCGAACATAGTCGCATCTATCTAGTCGGCGCGTACCGCCAACAATATGCCTCGTCTTATCACATGGCAGGCTGTCCCGCAAACGCGTCCATATGCCGAAGTCGGTGACTCGATTAACGAATCGCTGCCTCAGATGCTTTACAAGTCAAGAAACCAAAAGTAACGGAATTGTGTATCACGTTCTGTACCATCAACACCGAACATTGCACCATTTCAATTAGAATATGCCACACAATGTCGGACTTTTAATCCGCAGGTCGTGGGTTCGATTCCCACCGACTCCACTGATACAAAGTGTTTTTGTTATTAAGACTTGAGTGTACTCGTTGAATTGCATAAACATCGCGTGAATCCTAAAGACAGTTTCAATATCGGTTGATTGTGCTGGCGATGAGCGCCGCGTCGACAAGACCGAAGAATGTGAAGTGACTTCAACGAACCGCGCGTCCGCGTTATACGTGGAGTCAAGTAATGATTCGTTCGACTATCCAGCGATGCGTCTAGCGACGAAAGCAGCATCCGTCATTTCGAGTGGGCTTCACAAGGTTGCGTCGGTGTGGAATGAACGGATGCATCCCGTTGTGTTCGACCTCGTCACGAAGGGCATCGGAATCACACCCGCCGTCCGCGATCACCGGCGTTCTAATTAGGATCGCCATCGGCACGACTTTAAGCGTTGGCATCACAGGTTAATGTTCAGCGGCATTGGCGCTCCTCAACACAACGGCGAGCGGCAGGTCACGCGCAATTTCCAGCCCAAATTGGCGGATTATCCGACGCCAGTGTCGGATAATCCGACAGTTGACTCGCGAGTCCGCATTAGAAGTGATTGCGATGCATTGCGGCTACGATGCTTTTTTGTGATTGAGCCGTCGTGCAGAAGTGACGTTTTGCGACGGCAAAATTTGTTCCGATCTCGCGCGATTTTTGTTGGTACGCAATACGTCGCATCGTGATGCGCAATTTGCCGGAGCTGCGCCGAATAAGTTTGAAAATCAATTCGCTTTCTTCTTGACGCGCGCGGTGCCGTTCGTAGACTCCCGCGTGGTTGACTTTTGTTTCCACCAATCAACCATTTAGTTGAGGACGTTGGCCCAGATGTATCCCGACAGTACCAATCGGATTAGTATGCCGCCGGATACTCTTGCCTGCCCGCTTCGTTTGCGACCTGGGTTGGAGTTGCTGCTTGACGCGATGGAGTATGCCTCGGATGCGGATGTACCCGTAGAGGAATTTGCCGTCGACCTTGCTTCACTTCGCGCGGTCGAGCTGACAATTGTTGACCTGCGCTGGCTGGTGCGTAAAGGGTACTTAAAGCATCTCGTCGAAGTGGCCGGCGATGCCAGTGCATGCCGTTGTTTTCGCGTCGAAGCGCCTTTGAGTTTTGCCGATTCCGCTTGTTTTCACCTGACGAAGAGCGGTATGGAGTTTGTGAGCTGCGTTGTCAATGGTGAGCCACCCAGGATCGCCGACCCGCCAGTGCGTTCCGCGCAGTTGCCACAATGGGACGCCGAATGCCGTGAATTGCGTTGGGCGGGGGCCATCGTCAAGCGGTTTCGCGTTCCCGCGCCCAATCAGGAATTGATCCTTTGCGCATTTCAGGAAGACGGCTGGCCGCCGCACATTGATGATCCGCTGCCGCAGGCCTACAGCATTGAACCGAAACGCCGGCTGCACGATACCATCGTCGCATTGAATCGGCATCGTGAACAACCCAGCATCCGCTTCTCCGGCGACGGCACCGGCCAGGGTGTCCGCTGGCAGTTGACTGTGGTCATCCGTTAGAGTCATCTCCGCCTCCTCGTCACCAGACCTTCACCCGCTCTCAGGTAGAGCTCCACCATTCCGGATTGGATGATGTGGCGGTGTCACGTGGTCACGGCTTAGGACGCGAATCGTTTGCGCCGTCTGCTGTCCCACTTTTCCCGAGCTCAGGAGTCTCCCCGTGGCTGATGGACCATTCGTGATCAAAGTGAAGATGGATGTCACCGCCGGCTCCGAAAAAGCGTTCACCGAGTTGTCCGAGTTGAACGTCAACGCCATGTGCGTTACCAACGTAGTCGTTGCGGCGAGTAGTGCGCTCGAAGTACCTGTCATGCCCGAAATCAAAGAGGAACGCGGCAATTTTCGCTTCCTACTAGTACGACCCACCAAAGTTGGCGCCGACGACATCAAACCCGAGCATCTCGGCAATCCCGAAGATGAACCAAAACTCGAATACGCCACCACCAGCGGAGTCGACCCGCGCCAGCGCAAGCCAATTCGCGGCTCACACACTTTCGTGAATGGACAGACTGAGTGGATCACGGACATGATCATGAACGCGCAACCCGGCGGCTTGAAGACACTGTGGTTCTGGAACAATTTCAAGAAGCCGGAGCCGACCGAGGACATGATCAATGAATGGAAGAAGCTTGGCCCGGCTGAAGGCGATAAGAAGCTCTCCGATTACAAGAATTCAAAGAACATCGCCCTGCAAATCATCGCCGGCTACGTGCCCGTGGCACCCAAAGCACCGGATCAGTACTTGGGCAAGCAACATCCGTAATCGTGTTGGACCACCAACCGCTTGAATCTCTATGAACACTGGCGCATTTGCTGAAGTCAGCACGCAGCTCATGAAGCTGCTTCAGGATGGATTGGACGCCGACAGTAATGTGCAGCCGAAACCCACCGTCGTGCTGGACGATCCGCGCAAGCCGACAAGTGGCGGATCGGCGGCTCGGGTCTCGCTGTGGCTGTACCAGGTCGGCATTGATGAATTTGGCCGCAACAATCCGTCGCCGCTGTTCCCGGGAACCGCCGCGCAGCCGAAGCCGACTCGCTTCGCTTTTCCGCCGTTGGGTGTGAATCTGTTCTACCTGATCACACCGGTGCTCGGGTCGAACAATCCGACAGCGGATCAAACGGCGCTGGCGCGAGCCATGCTGACTCTCCACGAAAACGCGGTGCTGGCCGTGTCCAATCCGAGCGTCGGGTTGAGCGAACAGATTCGGATTGGCCTAGCGTCCGAATCGTTGGACGACCGCGTCAAGCTCTGGGAATCACTGAGTGAACCCTACCGCCTCAGCGCGTGTTATGTCGTGCGGACGGTTCGGTTGATGTCGCCGTTAATCGAGACGGTGACGCCGGTAGCGTCAATGACCACCGGCATGGACGATGTACCGGCCCGCATGGTGGAAGCCTGATGTTCCGTCAAGTCAGACACAGTTTCACGCGCTCCGCCCGGCTGGTGCTGGACGTGCGCGAGTGGTTTGCCACGGCGTTCGGCACCGGAGCGATCGACCCCAACGGTGTGCCTGCCATCGTTCGCCCCAACGTCCCGATCAAGATCATTGCCGAACCGACCAACCCGCGCAACAACAATTGGCCCTTTTCGGGGCCGGTCGAGTTGATCGTTTCGCGCGGCCCATCCGGTTTGCTGGCGTTTTTCGGCCGCGTGCGCGTCGTCGATGGACCAAAACTGCGTGTGCGCCTTGAAGGCTCGGCGTGCAAGTTGACGATCACGGCTCCGGGATATTGTCCGGTGGTGTTAAACAATGTCGCCATCCCGCCAATCTACGGCGATGCGGTCCGGATTGAAGTGGAATTGCGCCCTGGCCGTGACTACCCGTTTCCGACCGGGCCGCTCAGCGTCACCACTTTGGCGGGCGGCTTGTTTCAGCCGGATGGCACGCCCATCCGTGGTGCCGAGGTCAAGTCATCGGACCCGGAGCTGGAAACAGTATTGTCGGACGAACATGGGCAATGGATTCTCGTCCTTGATCGCGCAAAGTCAAAGGGCACTACCACCAGACCAGTGCATCTGACGATCACCGAAGGCGCGACGACGCTGGTCAGCAACCTGGGCGTGATTTTCCAGCCCAAAGCAACCAATCGGATGCCGCTCACGATCATTCGCGGACAATGCGTCCGCCAGGGGCTGGACGTGCGCGATGCGACCATTGCCGTCGCGCCGTTTGCCGGCGCGACCAAATCGGCTCTGAATGGTTTGTGGGAATTTTATCCGCCCCCGGCCAACATTTCCGGCACCAGCACCGTGACCATCACCGTCACGCATCCGGACGGAACGCAACGGATTCGCCCGGAGTCGGTGGTTTTTGGCGCAACGAACGACATGGGACAGATAGCCGTGTGACACTGATCCGCGGCCAACACAGCACAAAGGAGAACTGGTATGCCCGAGTATCTTGCACCCGGCGTCTACGTTGAAGAAATCAGCACCGGGCCAAAGCCGATCGAAGGCGTCAGCACCAGCGTCGCAGGCTTCGTCGGCCAAACCGAGCGCGGTCCGGAAGACATCCGCTACATCACCAGTTGGCTGGCGTATCAGCGCTGGTACGGCGGCCACCTCGGCGTGGACAGGTCGTACATGAGCTACGCCGTCCAGGGATTCTTCGACAACGGCGGACAACGCTGCTTCATCGGACGAATCGGTAGCCGCACCGCCGTTCCCGCCTCCAATACATCGATTGGCAACCTGGTTGTCACCGCGCTGGGTCGCGGCGCCTGGGGTAACAACATCTTTGTTCGCGTCAGAGATTCCAGTCAGCGAATCAAAGGCGTTCCTAAGGCGGTCGCACAGAACTGGGTCAACGTCCAGATTGCCTACTTCACTGAGCCGCCGCCGTTGCCGCTCATCGATTTCACCGATCAAAAGCTGGCATCCGATCCCAATCGGCGCACCCCGGATGCTTTTGAGGACTTCGACAACGTTTGCGCGGATCCCAAGGCGCAGAATTATCTACTGACGACCGTCAATGCGAATTCGCGATTGATTCGAATGTCCTTTGCCGGTCAACCGCCGGAATTGGCATCCGATCCATCGTTCGTTCGTCTCGCCGACGGGGCGAACGGCGGTGCAATTGACCTCACCGACTACGAAGGCGACATCAATCCGCTCCAGGGCCGGTCTGAACTGTTCGGCCAGGGGCGTGGCCTGATGGCCATGGATTCGGTCGATGAAGTCTCGCTGTTACTTGCTCCCGATCATGTGAATTTCGGAGGTGCCGATCCACAAAACGACGATTTGGCGGACAGGGTCGTTCAGCACTGCGAGCGACTGAAAGACCGCTTTGCCTTATTGTCGACTAAGCTGAATTTCCCGAGTGGAGGCCGGCCTAAACTCGACACGACGTTTGGAGCACAGTACTATCCGTGGATTCGCCTCTACGACACGTACTCGCGGGACGACGTATTGGTTCCTCCCGCGGGTCACGTGGCCGGCATCATGGCCCGCACCGATCTGGAACAAGGCGTTCACAAAGCTCCCGCCAATGCTGTGGTCATTGGTGCCAAGGGGCTGGAAAAGCCCGTACCAAAAGGCGATCAGGATTTACTGAACCCGGTCGGCATCAACTGCATCCGCGATTTCCGCAGCGATGGTCGGGGTATTCGCTTGTGGGGTGCCCGCACGATGTCGAGCGATCCCGAATGGAAGTACGTCAACGTTCGCCGGCTGTTTCTCTTCCTCGAAGAATCCATCGATGAAGGCACGCAGTGGGTCGTGTTCGAGCCGAATGACTCGACCACCTGGGCCCGTGTCGTCCGTTCGGTCAGCGGGTTTCTCAACACGGTTTGGCGCAATGGCGCGCTGATGGGCGCGACCGCAGCCGAAGCGTACTTTGTGAAATGCGACCGCACCACGATGACGCAGGACGACATTGATAACGGCCGGCTCATTTGCTACATCGGCGTAGCGCCTGTGAAGCCAGCGGAGTTTGTTATTTTCCGCATCGGCCAGAAGACCGCCGATGCTCAAGCCTGATCGGCGTTGGATCCTCACCCTCTTTGATGCGGAGATACACCTATGGCAGAAACCTCGAGTGCCGGATACCCGTATACGTCGTACCGGTTCAACGTAACCATTGATGGTCGCACGGTCGTCGGCGGGTTCTCGGAATGTTCCGGCCTGACGTTGGACAACGACGTGATCGAGTATCGCACCGGCAACGATCCGACCCACATGCGCAAGTTACCGGGCTTGCGAAAATTCACCAACGTTGTTTTGAAACGCGGCTTCCTACAGGACGACACACTGTACAAGTGGCGCAAGAACGTCATCGATGCCGGGCCGGACAAGTACCGCACCAGTGGCTCAATTGAAGTGCTGGGCGAAGACAACAAGCCGGCCCTGCGCTGGAGCTTCAAGCAAGGCTGGCCCAGCAAACTGGAAGGCCCGGCCCTGAACGCCAAGAACAACGAAGTCGCGGTCGAGACCTTGGAAGTCGTGGTCGAAGAACTGACCTTCGAATTGGTGAAGTAATCGGTCGGTCAACGAGGTGATGTGTTCCGATGCCCCGTCAGCGCGCTCCAGGTGTGTACTTTGAACCGGCCGATTCGTTGCCGCGGCCGGTGGCGGAAGTGCGCACGGACATTGCCGGCTTCGTCGGCGTGGCAGAGCGGGGTCCGTTGCATCAACCCATCAAAGTCGAAAGCTGGACGCAGTTCGTCTCGCGGTTTGGCGATCGCATTGAAGAAGGGTTTCTCGCATATGCCGTGAAAGGGTTTTTCGCCAATCGCGGGACGACCTGCTGGATCGTCCGCGTCGGCGTGCCGACATCACCCGCGAATCGGGCGTCGCTGCTGTTGGTCAATCGGCATCAAATGCCGGTGTTTCGCGTGTGGGCTCGCGATTACGGTCTTGGTGCGGAGCAAATCTCTATTCGCGTGGAGCCAATGGCCGACCGTTTTAGCCTGATCCTGCAAATCGATGGTCATACTGAGGAAGTCTGGCGTGATCTTCGTACCGACAAGCCAAAAACTCCGCGCGATAAGCCTCGGTACGTCTGCGATGTGGTCAACGGCATCAAAATTGAGGGGATGTCGGCGGGGCCTGGCGAAAGCGAATTGCGCACACCAGGATCCGTCCTGATTGAGATCGAGGATCTCGGTGGGCCAAAGGGTGACAAAATTCCGGCGGGCGTCGCCAGTCCTTTGCCACGCTCGAATATCGCCGCCACGGTGCATTGGCAGACAGTCGCCGGCATTTCCATCATTTATGAAGCCCGACCGGCGGGATCGCTGCTATCGACATCAACAGTTCCGGCAAGCGGCTTCCTGGGTGACGAGCGAAGAGCCACGCCCGTATTGGATGGTCTTAAGCTGGAACACTTCACAGGCGAAGGAGCGCCGCCGGATACCCTTTGGGGTTTGAAGACTCTGGACCATGTCGATGAAGTGTCCATCGTGGCGATGCCGGACTTGATGTGGCCCGGCGTGCAGGCCGCGGCCGTCGAAAAACCCCGACCACGGAACTGCAACGCGATACCAACTGACGCTCAGTCGCCAACTCGGCCGCCGCGTCGCCGTGAAGATCGCGACGGGTTCTCGCACCAGGATCAACTGGAAGGCCAACGCGCGCTCATCCGGCTTTGTGCCAGCACGCGCAATTGCTTCGGTGTGGTGGATACGCGGGCGCTACAGTCGCCCGATGATGTCATCAAGGCAGCTGAATCCCTTCAGTGCGAAACCGGCCAATTTGCCGCCATCTATTACCCCTGGCTGTACGTCCCGGATCCACGCAGCAGCAACAATGTCCGGCTGGTTCCTCCGAGTGGTCATGTGGCCGGGATGATGGCGCGGGTGGATCGCGAGTCCGGAGTACACAAACCACCGGCCAACGAGGTGCTCGACGACGTGCGCGGCGTTGAGATGGAAATCGACGCGGACACTCACGGAATGTTGAACGACGCCGGCGTCAACGCAATTCGTCCCACATCGGGCCGGGGCATTCGCGTCGCCGGGGCCCGCACGCTTGTGAAGCCGACCGCAGCGGAATCGCGGCAATGGCGGTATGTCAATGTTCGCCGCCTGGTCGGCATGATCGAAGAAGCCATCGACCGGGCCACGCAATGGGTCGTGTTCGAAGGCAATATGGCGGACAAATGGCGGGACGTTGACCGCGTCGTGCGCAATTTTCTGAATGGGGAATGGCGCAGAGGACGGTTGGATGGTGCCACCGCCGAGGACGCCTTTCACGTCATCTGCAACGACTCGACCAATCCCAACTACGAGATCGACAACGGCAGGTTGATTTGCGAGATTGGCTTGCGACCGCCGCTGCCATCGGAGTTTGTCATCGTGCGGCTTGGCCGGCGCGTCGGCGAGACGGGCGTCGTCGAATTGGGAGGAGCCGCTCATGCCTGACACCGGCGCGCGCTCTGATCCTTTCCTCGCCTTTCGCTTCGACATGCGCTTCGACGCCGAGTCCTTCGGCGGCTTCAGTGAATGCAGCGGCTTGAACCTGGAAACCCAGGTGCAGGAATACCTTGAGGGGGGCCGCAATGACTTTGCGTTGAAGTTCCCCAGCCGCACGGTGCAGACCAACGTGGTGCTGAAGCGGGGCATTGTCGATCGCCGGCTGTGGGATTGGTATGTGCGCCTCGCGGTCAAAGGCGAGTTTCAACAGCGAAGTGTCAGCATTCGCGTGTTGGAAGACCCGACCACTGTCTTGATGGAATTGCGCCTGCGCGACGCCTTTCCGTGCAAATGGAATGGGCCGGAATTAAGCGCCGGGCAGAACAATGTCGCCGTCGAGTCGCTGGAGTTGTGCCATCAGGGATTGGAATGGGCCGAGAAATAAACGCGGGAGATCATCATGCCAGTCGACGTGGGAACATTTTCGACCGAGGTGACGCTGCAGGATGGCGATACGCCATTGTCGTCCAGCCAGGTCGAACGATTGGTGCAAACGGTGATGCAGCGGCTGGATCAGCGCGAGCGCGCGCGGCAGCATCAGGCCGAAACCACTTCCATCCGAAGGGGTGCCACGCCGCAGCCACACTTGGCGTAAATATGGGACGACACAACCATGACCTTGATACCCGGGCAAATTGACATTCTGGACAGCGACGCCATTGATGCGCGCCGCGGTCTGCCGGCGACGATCAAGTTCCAATTCAATCCCACGGAATACTCGCTCACCAAAGGTGCACAGATCGCTGAGATTGCCATCCCCGGAATCGACTCTCCAATCCTGCAGTTCGTCGCGGGCCAGAACGAAAAGCTGGCGATGGAACTGTTCTTCGATACCACCCGCGAGAAGGGAATCGGAACGGAGGCCAAGGACGTTCGGGAACACACGAATCGGGTGTATCAACTGGTCAAGATTCAGCCCAAGACACATGCGCCGCCTCGCGTGCGGGTAAGTTGGGGTCAGGGATTGTCGTTTGAGGCCATTGTCGAAAGCGTCACGCAGAAGTTCACGTTGTTCAATCCGAATGGGTTGCCGTTGCGGGCCACGCTGTCCGTGTCGTTTCGTGAATACAAGACACTTCAGCAACAGTTGAAAGAGTTGAATCTGCAATCGTCGGACCACACCAAGCGGCACATCGTGGTGCAAGGCGAATCGTTGCAATCCATCGCCTACAAGGAATATGGTGATGCGTCCTTATGGCGGGTCATTGCCGATCAGAATAGCGAAAAACTCGGCAACTATCGCACGCTCAAACGTGGCATCGAGTTGGAGTTGAAGCCACTCGACCGCGTGGTCGGCGAACGGGGGCGCACATGATCGCCACCGCGCCAATCCCCGTCGAACGCGCCGGCGACTTCTTTGTCCCGCAGTTTGAAGTCATCATCGGCAATCGCCGACAGAGCGGTGCCGTGGTCCGCGACATCATCCAGGCCACTTACAAAGACAATGTTGACGAGATCGACAGCTTTGAATTGACCGTGAACAACTGGGACGCCGAGCAACGAAAGTTCAAGTATTCCGATCGCGACCTTTTCAATCCGAAACAGGATGTCGAATTGCGCATGGGTTATGCGGGAGCCGGCGGCAGTCTCCAAACCATGCTGCGCGGACGGATCGAAAGTCTGCGGCCGGCGTTCCCGGCGGGTGGTCAACCCACCCTCGCAGTCGGCGGCACTAACATCCTGCAACAGTTCAAGACTGAACAACGATCAGACAGTTACGAAAAACAGACGGTTCAACAGATTGCTCGACGCATTTGCTCGCGCTTGCGCGTGGACTTCGTTCCGCCCAAAGCGCCGGTCGTGGAGACACCGGTCGCCCATCGCCTACAGGACAATCAATACGACATCGTGTTTCTCATGGGTCTGGCCCGTGACTACGGCTACGAATTAATTGTCGAGGAAGCCGGCGGCACGACGGCGCTGGCATTCGGGCCGCCGTCGCCGTCCGCACGGCCGACGTATCGACTAGCCTACGGTCGATCGCTGATTGAGTTTCAACCCACGCTATCCATGGCCAATCAGGTTTCCGAGGTGGAGGTCCGGGGATGGGATTCCGTCAAGGGCGAGGCTATTGCCGTGAAAGTCGGCCAAGCTCAATTGGGTGCCCAAGGCGGCATTCAAGCGCGACTTAAAAAAGGCACGTCCAATCCGGTTGCAGACCGCAAGGAAGTCATCGCCACCCAGCCCGTGCGTGATCGTCAGGCCGCCACTGATTTGGCCAAGGCCACGTTACGGCGCATCAATAACGAGATGATCACAGCGACCGGGTCGGTCGTCGGCCTGCCCGATCTGCGCGCCGGCGCTCAGCTTCACATCGGCGGCGTCGGTTTGCGCTTCAACGGGCGTTATTTCGTCAAGGCAACCACCCACACCGTTGGTAACTCCGGCTACACCACGCAATTCGAATGCCGGCTGGAAGAACTAAGCCATCGCTCCGATGGGGAGGCGTTGGCGCAATGATGGATTTGAACCAGAGCGCGATTGTCATCGGCGAGGTGACCGACATCGCCGGCAAAGACGGGCCGGGGTGGGTCATGGTGAAATACCCGCACCTGAAAGGCGTGCAAGGCGACTGGTGTCCCGTGGTGACACCCATGGGCGGGCCTGGCCGCGGCATGGTCTTTCTTCCGGAAGTCGGCGATCAGGTGTTGGTGGCCCGGGAACACAATAGTCCCAATCACGGCTACGTGCTGGGCTGCATCTGGAGTCAAAAACAGAAAATCCCCGCCGGCGACGGCAATCCCGCGGAAAACAACCACCGTTTTATCCGTTCGCGCTCCGGGCATCTCATCCGACTCGACGACACACGTGGCGGAGAACGGATTGAATTCATCGACAACGAGGGCGCGCGCAAGTTCATTATCGATTCCGCCGGCAAAAAGATCCAAATCATTTGCGACCAGGGCGACGTGGAACTGATCGCCGGTTCCGGCAACGTGATGATTCAGGCGGGTCAAGGAAAGGTCACCATTGATGCGGCGTCGGTCGCCATCAGTGCGAAGCTGGACATGACAATCGAAGCAGGTGCCACTTTGACTCTGAAGGGCGCATTGATCAAACTGAATTCCTAGGAGACCTGCCGTCATGAGGCGGATGGCCGATGCGAAAGACAGTTTTCTGGGCCGGGGCTGGGCGTTTCCAGTTGTACTCGGACACGCCCGGAGTTTGCGCCTCACCACCAACTCAGAAGAGTCCATTCGTAACAGCATCTTTCTGATTCTCAGCACATCGCCCGGGGAGCGGCTGATGAGGCCGGAATTCGGTTGCGGTATTCACGACCTGGTGTTTCAGGCGAACACCGCCGCTCTACGCGGTGCCGTGCAGGCGCGCGTTCGCGACGCCCTCGTGCAATGGGAGCAGCGGATCGACGTTTTGGAAGTGGATGTTGGCACCAATCCGCTTGCCGACAATCAACTGCTAATTCGCATCGACTATCGTCTGCGCTTGAACAACGCCCTCTTTAATCTGGTCTATCCGTTCTTCCTGCAGGAGGGTGTCGGCTAAGCAGCCGCTGGCGACCATGCCGCTTGAAGAACTCAAACTGGATGAACGCAATTTTGAGGATCTGCTCCGTGAGGCTAGGTCGCGGATTCCGCGCTATTGCCCGCAATGGACGGACTATAACGACAGCGACCCCGGCATGGCGCTGGTCCAGTTGTTCGCCTGGTTCACCGAGTTGATGATCCACCAGATCAATCAAGTGCCGGAACGCAACTATCGCGAGTTTCTGAAGATGCTCAACCTGACGCCGATGCCAGCCCAACCCGCGATAACGCACGTGGTCATGAATCTCTCGGAAGGCGCCACAATAGTCAATGTGCTCCCTCAGTCTCGCTTTGAAGTGCCTGGGGCGGAGAACGGCGAACCGGTGGTTTTCGAGACGACCAAGGGCATCGATTTATGTCCTTACAAGCTCGACACCGTTCAAGTGTTGGACGGAATGACGTTTGAGGACTGTTCACAGAATAATCAGCTTGGCAACAGTTCGTTCCGACCGTTCGGCTGGAATCCGCAAGTCGGTAATGCCCTGTACCTCGGATTTGACCGCCAGGAGAGCTTGAAAGACCTTGATGGTCCGGCGTTTCCGGACAAACTGGTCTTTCGCGTCTTCATGCCCGAAAACAAGGCAAGTACATCCGTAAGCAGGCGGCCAGCCGATCCCGGCGCATTGGTCTGGGAGTATCAAT
Organism: Gemmataceae bacterium; assembly: GCA_031362705.1. GTDB lineage: Bacteria > Planctomycetota > Planctomycetia > Gemmatales > Gemmataceae > JAIBBI01. The sequence goes on from JANLTA010000260.1 coordinate 16,690, forward strand.
CGAAAAACGACTTGGTCGATGGAGAATTGACCGATCGTTGGCGCCCGTTGAGCGCCGATGACAGGTCCAGTGGTTTTACCGATGAAGGCGACATCATTGTCAGTCGACCCGACAAGACCATTCTTGCCACGAGGCCGGGCCGCCCGCCAGCCGACGGCAAGGAGCGTTACTGGCTGCGATGCCGCCTGGCGCGGCGTGACTTTGGCGGCAACGAAACGCCGGAGATTGCTTTTATTCGTGCCAACGTCGTCGAAGTGAAGAACCTGGAGACTATCCAGGACGAAGTACTTGCGGAAAGCGACGGGTTCAAAGAACACTTCACACTTCGGCGAATACCGGTGGATCGGCAATCGCTGAACTTGGTGACTCTCGACACCCAGGGAACTGAAACGTCGTGGGAATGCCAAGACGATCTTTTCTCATCGCAGCGTGAGGACAGACACTACACGCTGGAGCCAGGCAGCGGCCTCGTCACGTTCGGCGATGGCAGCCACGGTCGAAAACCATCCCCCGGAGACTTGGTGATCGCGCGGACGTATCGCGCGGGCGGAGGAGCGAATGGCAACATCCAAAAGAAAGCCATTAATGCGCCGCCGGCCGGCGTCATTGGCATCGAGTCAGCGGAAAACCCGCGATCGGCTACTGGCGGAAAAGACAAAGAGTCCATCGACGAATTGAAAACGCGTGCTCCGCTCGCGCTCAGCGGCGACTCCCGCGCCGTCACCGCCAGTGACTACGTGCGCTTTGCCCTCAAGGTGCGCCCCGGCGTGGGTCAGGCGATTGTCCTTGACTGTCACCACCCTCGATTTCCCATGATGAAGATTCCTGGTGCGGTCAGCGTCGTCATCGTTCCCGATATGCCATTGCCTCGCACTCCGGGGCAGGTCTGGAAACCGCAGCCCACACCAGAGTTGCTCGCTCGCGTGCGGGCGGAGCTAGACCAAGTCCGAGTGGTAGGCACGGAACTTTTCGTGCAAGGCCCACGCTACATAGAAATCACGATTCGGATCGAGGTTATTAAGACTGCGACAGCTACCGCAGCCAACGTCAAGGAACGGGTCCGGGAAATGGTCGAGGACTATCTTTCGGCGATTCCACTCCACACGACTCCGACCGACACAGCGGACGGCTCCAGGAAAGACTCGCAGCCTCCGGTAGCCAGTTGGAAGATCGGCACGAGCGTGTTCTATCCGAGCCGGCTCTACAGCATCATCCTGGATACGAAAGATGCCGCCGGAAAAACAAAACTGGTCGAAGCCGTCCACATTGTCGAAGCGAAAGTTGGTGACGCCAAAGTCGATTCGATCCCATTCCAGCCTGATGAGTTGCCAACGTGCATCGTTGAAGTGACCGTTGACGATCAAACCACAAGGGACCGATGACCGTGGCTGATACTGACGATCGTCGTTGGCTTCAATTGCCGAGTCGGCACAGCGGCGGTATGCACTGGTCGACCACTGGTTCACTGGTGGCCGGTGCCACCGGACTGCAACTGGCGGCCGATTCCAGGGGTTCCTTTCGCATCAATAGTCGCGACGGCAGTTTGGGTCGATTAACCCTGCCACGCGGCATCGCCATCGACGGGCAACGTCGTGTTTATCTTCTGGATCGCCAGAAGGGTCTGGTACTGCGCCATGATTCCCGCGTAAAGCCGGGCGTCTTCCAACCGTTGCCATGCATTGGCCAAACAGCAAGTCACCGGGGCGATCCACGTTGGTTTCGGACGGCGACATCAATCACGGTGGATCGTGATTGTCTGTATGTCGTCGTACCGTATCGCCGCGTCCTGGTTTTCTCATTGCAATCGCTGGCCCTTTGCGCCATATGGCCGTTTCCAAACCTGGCGGCATGCGGCTGGGTGTGTGATGCGGTCGCCCACCTTGGCGTGGTCGATGTATTGACCAGCAACTACGTTTTCCGCTTCCAATCCGGTGACGTGTCACCGCAGCGGTTTTTGAGCCGCGACGGCGGCCGCGGTTGGTGTCGATTAGCCGCTGACAGGAGCGGCCAACTGTACATTCAGTCGCTCGGCAACAACGGCGCGGCTGAGTTGAGTGTGTATCGGCCAATTCGGGGCAGCGCGCCCGTCCGCACCATTAAAGACGCGGCCCAAGTTCGTGATCGATTCGACGTTCCCGAATTGTACACGCTGCCCGGCGAAAATAAGAAGCAACCATTGCGATACGTGATGCCAGCTTCGCTATGCAGCCCCTGCCGTAGTGAACGGAAGACAAATACGGATTTGACACATGTGCCCTCTTCCCGGCTCGAAGACGCCGACCACACTAACGGGTTTGTCTTCGACCAACACGGTAACAGGATCAATTCCGATGAACTCATCAACCGGCCGCAGGAGTCGTTGTGTCAGCGATCCGGTGCCAGCACGACGTCACGGTTGGATAGTCGCCTGTTTCGTTGTCAATGGGACCGGCTGGATTTGACATTCGCGCATGTGCCGACTGGAAGTCACATCACGCTGGACACCTCAAGCAGCGACCTTGATGATCTCGATCCGAATCAGATCGCCGAAACAAATTGGGTTCAGGCGCTGTCGATTTCCGGCACGCATCGCGATCCTTTACAAGACCCGTTTGTGCAAACGGACTGCCTCGTGGGCAGCGGGCCGGGGCGCTATCTCTACCTCCGTATCACCATGCAGGGTGATGGCTTCGCCACTCCCGTTTTGGAAGGAATTCGCCTCCACTTTCCGCGACAGAGTTATCTGGAATACTTGCCGGCCGTATTTGTCGAAGACGATGAGTGCCGACGCTTTCTCGAGCGGTTTCTCGCCATCTTCCAGTTCGAATGGGACAAGTTGGAAGATTTGGTTCGTACGATGGAGCGGCAATTCAACCCGGCCGCTGTCCGTGAAAAGCAGTTGCCGGCGCTCGCACGCTGGTTTGGCATTGAATTCGATGACCGTCAGTCCGAAGCACATCGCCGCGACTTTTTGAAAGCGCTGCCACGCCTCGTGTTCGCCGAGCGCAAACACACAGTAGATCGTACTTCCGCGCGGAAAATTGAAGAGGCTGTTCGCCCCGGAGGCGTTCGCCGCGGCACGCCGAATGCCTTGCGCGACTACGTGGCGGCCATTCTCGGACATCCACAAGCTACCAATAGCCAGGCCGCTAACGGGACTTTTCCATTCATCATCGAAGGCTTCCGCAGACGCGATTATCGGATCGCGGCCGAAACGGGTGACGATTCACCCGAGTCCGCTGCGACATCTGTACTCCCTGCCGCGTTGCCGCTCGACGCCGATCCGGGATTGCAGGCGCCCGCGCCGCTATTATGGGATTCGCAAAAAGTAAAGCGCTTTCAATTGGGCGTTAGCCGGCTGGACGAGGCGAAGCTCCTGCCAAAACGAAAACCGGAACTGGACGTGTTCCATCATCACGCCCATCGCTTTGAAGTGATCGTACCGGCGTGTTGGGTGCCAACCGATGCTGATGAACATCGACTGAGGAAAGCCATTGAGGCGGAAAAACCCGCACACACTCAGTATGAGTTGCAGTTGATCGAGGCCGGCTTTTGCGTGGGCGAACAAGCTCGTGTCGGGATCGACACCATCGTAGGTGGCCCGTCCTCAATTCGGCTCAAACAGCCTAATGCGATTCGACACAAACGACCGACCGGCGGCGGACTCGGCGTTGACACCGTGCTATCGCCGGCGAATCCCGGCGGCGATGCTTTCGTGATCTCACCCGATACCAGGCTGGAAATGGGTGCCAACCAATTGTGATTCACACCGCGCCTCCTGGCGCATCGGAGACTCCGCCATGAACGAACACGAAGCATGTTGTGAATCCTGCGACGGCGAGTGTATGTGCCATGAACCGATGGTGGATCCGCGTCTGATCGGCGACGAGCGCAATCGCTATTTCACCGGCAAGCACATGACGGCACGGGAGTTCCGCGACGAGCAGATTTACTTAATGTCGCATCAGCGCTTGCATACTCGAGTACTGCACGGCTGGGGGATCGTGTGCGGGTTGGAAGTTGTCGCGCATCGCGATGACCAATGCGCGAAGGAGGGGTGGGTGATCGTCAATCCCGGGATCGCGATGGATTGCTGGGGACGGGAAATCGTCGTCAAGGAACCACGGCCCATTCACTTGCGAGCCTTGTTGCCCGATAATGTTCCACCCGGCTGTGAGAAAACCCACGAAAGCTATGACGCGGAAAACCACAAATGGGCACTCAACAAGCTCTGTGAGACTCACAGCACGATCTTGCTGGGCATTCGTTACGGCGAGTTGGCCGTCGAGCCGGTTCCGGTTCTGGTTGACGACAAACAATGTGGTCAGCGGACCGCCATGAACCGCATCAGGGAAAAGCCGTGCTATCGCTATCAGTTTTTCACAGGCGCTTCACCATGCTGGGATGAGCCAAAGCACTCATGCGAAGCCCCGGCCGAACCGAATCGCAAATCGCTCGACGAATACCTCAAGTCGCTCGGGGCGGAAGTTTGCGGCGGCCTCGTCCCGTTGGCCAAATGCCATTTCGGCGCCGACGTGCAAAACCAGAACTCTTGCCTGCCGACAATTGATATGACCGGCCGCCGCTACCTCGAAGGGCCGCTCAGCCCCCGGCAACTCACACGTATTTGCAAGATCAACTGGCATCATGCCAAAGATACACCTTTCGGCAATTTGAGGCAGGACATCGATATCAAAGCGCATCCCAGAGAATTTCATCTGGTCATTCGCTTTACCCAGGCACTAGCGCACGACCTGCCAAAGCACGAGGACGATCCACTTGGTCGATATTGGCGGATACTCAGGGTGACTTACGAACTGGATGACGGCCAGCCTCACTGGTTTCAATTTTGCAATGTGCTGCTTTCCGAATGCAAGAGAGAATTACATTGCTTCATCGACTTGCAATGTGCCCATCATTTGCGACATCACGACAAGGCAATCATCCATGTCACGCTGAACTGCGACTTTCTGACCGACGAGTACGGGCGCGCTGTCGATGGTAATCATTTGCATGGAAGCCTTGGCCAAGACAATGGCTGCCCCACAGGCGACGGCGTCGAAGGGGGCATCTTCGAAAGCTGGTTTCGTCTGACCGATTTGTATCAGCATCATCAGGGAGCACGATCATGAACCAGTATGCCAAAGACACGGAGTGCTCTCACGCGACACCACAGGATTGGTCGCCACAGGGCCGACCGCGCTTTCATGGCGGTCAGTTGCTCACGGACCACGACCTGAACAATCTTGTCAATTGGGTGCAGGAGCTGTTCAGCATGCAACGCGCCCGCGACGGCTGGGGCGTCGTTTGTGGCCTGGACGTAACCGTCGAACCCAACAAATCCTCAACCCTGCGCATTGGTTCCGGCTATGCCGTGGATGCCGCCGGCAGAGATTTGCGGCTCGCCTATGCAGTTTGCCGAGGACTGAAGTTGGAGCATGTCGGTTCGCATGGCAAAGATGCGTCACCGGGCAATCCGTTCCAATTTGGCCCGATCACTATCACCAGCGGCAAAATTGTTCAATTCGACGTTTACGTGAAGGCCCGCGATGATCGCGCCGGCCCGGTACCGCAAGAACAAAGCCCGCCCGGCTGGCAATGTCATCCGGCCGCGTCGCGTGAAGAAATTATCGTGGATATCGTGCCTGTCGGAGCCGACGGACAAAACGAAGTGAATGGGTATAAGTCGGTGTCGCATGGTGAGTACAAAAACTTGCTTGACAAGGTTAAGAACGTCAGCACAGTTTTGTTCAATCCCTGCCCGAACGATCCCAACACAGAAGTGAGGCTTGATCCACAGACGTGCAAGCAGGATGCCCTTAGGATTCGCGGCGTTCTCGTTGATCGCTTCAAGACAGAGCCGCATTTGTGGTTGCGCACAATTCCGCGGCTGCCGCAGTGGCTTGAAGAACTAAATGGCAAGCCTGACGACCCGCTTGCGACGCCGTGGGGGTTGGCCAGCGTTCTGTTCTGGATGATCGACTCATACCGCCAGTCCGTCGTTTCATGCGCGCCGTCTGCGTGCCACCCCAAGGTTCC